>QLUN01000039.1 GCA_018725455.1 Chloroflexota bacterium | reverse complement strand
CACCATCTGCAGGCGGTGGTGTGTTTTGGGCGGGTGGGCATTTCGTTGCCGCTGATGCATCGGCTGGCCGAGGAGGCGGTGGCGTTGGTGCTGCTGGATGAAAACGGCCGCTTCAAGGCACGGCTTGAGGGGGCCACTGCGGGCAATGTGTTGCTGCGCCGGGCGCAGCACAACCAGTCAATGAACCCGGCGTTTGCGCTGGACTTTGCGCGGGCTTGTGTGGCGGGCAAGGTGCGCAATTCGCGCCAGGTACTGCTGCGGGGCGCCAGAGATGCCAAAGCTGCAAGCGATGCCGCTGCGTTGACGCGTGGCGCGCAAGACCTGGCCGCCACCTTGCGGGCCTTACCGGATGCGCAAGACTTGGACGTGCTCCGTGGGCTGGAAGGGGAGGCCGCGCGGCAGTACTTCGAGCGGCAGCCGATGCTGGTGAAGGCCGATTTGCGGCTTGACTTTTCCATGGATGGGCGGACACGTCGGCCGCCACGCGACCGCATGAATGCGTTGCTGTCGTTTCTGTATTCCATGTGGATGAACGATTGCCGCAGCGCCCTGGAGGCGGTGGGTCTGGACCCGCAGGTGGGCTTTCTGCATGTGTTGCGCCCTGGCCGTGCGGCCTTGGCGTTGGATCTGATGGAAGAGTTCAGGCCCTTTGCGGATCGCTTGGCGTTGTCCTTGGTGAACCGTGGGCAGATTGGTGTGGATGATTTTCTGGTGCGGGAAGGCGGCGGTGTGTCGTTGACCGCCGACGCGCGCAAGGCGGTGGTGGTGGCTTTTCAGGAGCGCAAGCAGGAAGAGGTTCAACACCCGGTGCTGGCGCAGTCGCTGGCGCTGGGGTTGGTGCCGCTGGTTCAAGCCCGGTTGATGGCGCGCGCCATACGCGCGGAAGCCGACGTCAGCGGCCAAGTGAGTGGTTATCTGCCATTCTTGGTGCGCTGAAAGGTGGTGCATTATGCTGATCATCGTTTGCTACGACGTGAGCACAGAAACCGCAGCCGGTCGGCGCAGGTTGCGCCGTGTGGCCAAGGTCTGCGAGAGCACGGGGCAGCGGGTGCAGAAGTCGGTGTTTGAATGTCGCGTGGAACTGGCTGGCTTTGAAGAGCTGGAGCGGAGGCTGTTGTTGGAAATTGACCCGGCACAGGATTGTTTGCGTCTGTACCGTTTACCGGACACGCGCGGCGCAGAGGTCCGGGAGCATGGGCGCTTCAGGGCGGTGGATTTTGATGCTCCACTTGTGCTTTAATCCTAGGGCTGCGTCATGCTGAATGCGCGAAAGTGAAGTGACGGCAGATTTGCAGCTAGATTCGCGCGCATCGCAACATGATGTTTTTACAGTATCCTTTCAGATGAAGTCAATTTTTCCGGTTGTTTGTGCGCCGCAGCAAACACGGTTCGCGCAACATGCAGTGAAATGGCATGCGGTGCATGGCTGTAGCTGAGAAGGGAATCGCCCGCCAGTAATGGTGGGCGTGGATTGAAACCAATAAAGAGGAACACAACCATGCCTCAAGTCATGAATCGCCCGCCAGTAATGGTGGGCGTGGATTGAAACCGCGACCCGCATCAGCGGCATTAAGCGCCCCGGGAATCGCCCGCCAGTAATGGTGGGCGTGGATTGAAACCACGACCTCCACGATCTCGCGCTCATGCTCTCATCGAATCGCCCGCCAGTAATGGTGGGCGTGGATTGAAACTTCTTGACCTCGCCTACGACGCCGACCGTGCCGCGAATCGCCCGCCAGTAATGGTGGGCGTGGATTGAAACATGATTTTCGTAGGCGTGATTGCCGTCGGCTGGCTCGAATCGCCCGCCAGTAATGGTGGGCGTGGATTGAAACATGTCGATGACTGACCGGCAAGCGTCGGAAATTGCGAATCGCCCGCCAGTAATGGTGGGCGTGGATTGAAACAGATATTCATCATCGCACTGGTGGCGGCCACGCTCGAATCGCCCGCCAGTAATGGTGGGCGTGGATTGAAACCATTACGGGCTGGTTGCTCCGGGCACTACGGTTGCGAATCGCCCGCCAGTAATGGTGGGCGTGGATTGAAACCAAACGATGATGATCGAACTTCCCGAGTCTGGCAGAGAATCGCCCGCCAGTAATGGTGGGCGTGGATTGAAACGGCCACCACAGAACAAGCCGTGGTGATCGCCCGCGAATCGCCCGCCAGTAATGGTGGGCGTGGATTGAAACTCAATCCTTGCTTGCCGCCGCCGCCACTGCATGGCGAATCGCCCGCCAGTAATGGTGGGCGTGGATTGAAACACCACACCCACCGGCGAGCCAGCAATCGGCGGCGGAATCGCCCGCCAGTAATGGTGGGCGTGGATTGAAACATGGCGGTCTGGTTGATTGCTTTCAGCACTTCGCGAATCGCCCGCCAGTAATGGTGGGCGTGGATTGAAACATCAGTCAATTCATGGCGCTTTTGCCGACGACTGAGGAATCGCCCGCCAGTAATGGTGGGCGTGGATTGAAACCACTCTGTCGCCAGCCCTTGCGAGGTGGCGCGTTGAATCGCCCGCCAGTAATGGTGGGCGTGGATTGAAACTAGAATTGGCAGCGGGTGAGAGTAGCGCCGTCGTTGAATCGCCCGCCAGTAATGGTGGGCGTGGATTGAAACAATCGGTTGCAGCGTAATGGGCCGCCCGGCAATCGAATCGCCCGCCAGTAATGGTGGGCGTGGATTGAAACCACATCAGACTCGGCCCCAAAGGCGCGCAAGTTCTGAATCGCCCGCCAGTAATGGTGGGCGTGGATTGAAACGGCTGTCCAGAGCTTGCTCAAAGCAGCGCTCCTTGAATCGCCCGCCAGTAATGGTGGGCGTGGATTGAAACACAAATCCGTCAAAACGCTGCACCACAGCCATAGGAATCGCCCGCCAGTAATGGTGGGCGTGGATTGAAACAACGCCAACTTGCTACACTTCACCCAAAAGGGTGGGAATCGCCCGCCAGTAATGGTGGGCGTGGATTGAAACTGCCAGCCGGTGCGCGAGTGGTGGACGGATGCGGCGAATCGCCCGCCAGTAATGGTGGGCGTGGATTGAAACATCGACATTTGGCAGCCGCAAACCGAAGCTGGCTGGAATCGCCCGCCAGTAATGGTGGGCGTGGATTGAAACCAGCAACTGCTCATCGCTGGGCAGGCCAAACAGCCCGAATCGCCCGCCAGTAATGGTGGGCGTGGATTGAAACCCGGTGCATCCAGTACGCCACCCGCTGCCCGCGCGAATCGCCCGCCAGTAATGGTGGGCGTGGATTGAAACACCAGTAGGCGCGGCTACGTAGGCTTGCACCAGTTGAATCGCCCGCCAGTAATGGTGGGCGTGGATTGAAACAGCATTTGGGATTTGGCTTGGCGCTGCAAAGGCCAGGAATCGCCCGCCAGTAATGGTGGGCGTGGATTGAAACACCAGTCGGCTTGGCATTGAGCAATCTACAGGGCGAATCGCCCGCCAGTAATGGTGGGCGTGGATTGAAACGTCGTCGAACCCAGCAGCCGCCATCGCCAGCGCCGAATCGCCCGCCAGTAATGGTGGGCGTGGATTGAAACAAATTGCCGCCGACTCGGTGCGCGAGTTGCGCAAGAATCGCCCGCCAGTAATGGTGGGCGTGGATTGAAACGTCTCGTGCAGCCCGCACAAAAGCCACCACCTCTGGAATCGCCCGCCAGTAATGGTGGGCGTGGATTGAAACCAATGTGGCCCTGCACAATCGCGCGGCCTGCTGCTGAATCGCCCGCCAGTAATGGTGGGCGTGGATTGAAACCTCGAGCTCGACCCCGCCCCGCCGCCCCCTCGAGCGAATCGCCCGCCAGTAATGGTGGGCGTGGATTGAAACCTGCTGGCTGGTGGAGGTCTTGCCATGGGCATGATGAATCGCCCGCCAGTAATGGTGGGCGTGGATTGAAACAACCTTCTCGACTCCATCAAGCAGGCACAGCAGGGAATCGCCCGCCAGTAATGGTGGGCGTGGATTGAAACTTTAGCAGCCACGCGCCCGCGATCAATCGCGGCTGGAATCGCCCGCCAGTAATGGTGGGCGTGGATTGAAACTCGTGAAAGCTGTTGAAAACGTCCATGTTTGGATTGAATCGCCCGCCAGTAATGGTGGGCGTGGATTGAAACCTCGGGCGTGTAGCTGCTTAGGGCTGGCTGGCTGGGAATCGCCCGCCAGTAATGGTGGGCGTGGATTGAAACACCGTGGTTGCAGGCGCGCTGACGCGAGGCGGCGCGAATCGCCCGCCAGTAATGGTGGGCGTGGATTGAAACTGTTAAACAATGGGGGGGGCCCGCTTGCGGGGGGGAATCGCCCGCCAGTAATGGTGGGCGTGGATTGAAACCAGGGCCGCCAAAATGGCTGCGCTGGCTTGCGGCAGAATCGCCCGCCAGTAATGGTGGGCGTGGATTGAAACATGGGCTCGACCATGTAGGGCGTCTCAGTTGCGCGAATCGCCCGCCAGTAATGGTGGGCGTGGATTGAAACCTTGAAAAACCAGGCTTGCGGGTGCCTGGATAACGAATCGCCCGCCAGTAATGGTGGGCGTGGATTGAAACTGGTCAACTGCGACACCTACTTCACGGGTGCCTATGAATCGCCCGCCAGTAATGGTGGGCGTGGATTGAAACGTCCCATTTGGCTTTTTCTGGCGCGCTCCATGCGGGAATCGCCCGCCAGTAATGGTGGGCGTGGATTGAAACATCGAAGCCGTGATGGAGAGTTTGGAGGCTGCGCGAATCGCCCGCCAGTAATGGTGGGCGTGGATTGAAACTTGCACGGGAGGCTGCCCGAGCAGACCGGCTTAGGCGAATCGCCCGCCAGTAATGGTGGGCGTGGATTGAAACTGTCTCGGCTTTACGTGCCTCTGGCCGCTGATAGCGAATCGCCCGCCAGTAATGGTGGGCGTGGATTGAAACGACACGTCGCCAATGTCGGCCGTCACCTGGTCGGTCGAATCGCCCGCCAGTAATGGTGGGCGTGGATTGAAACTTTGGCCTTTTGGCGCATCAGCTCTGGCCGATGCACGAATCGCCCGCCAGTAATGGTGGGCGTGGATTGAAACTTCGCCACGCAAAGTGCCCGAACCCAAACCTTGACGAATCGCCCGCCAGTAATGGTGGGCGTGGATTGAAACACTATGCGGCACCAGCAACGATGCTCGCTGAATGGAATCGCCCGCCAGTAATGGTGGGCGTGGATTGAAACCACGCGACGTGCGAGGCCGTTGCGAATGTCGGCCTGAATCGCCCGCCAGTAATGGTGGGCGTGGATTGAAACCGCGAACAGCTCGGCCACCAAGCGCTCGGCGCGCGAATCGCCCGCCAGTAATGGTGGGCGTGGATTGAAACTGCACGCGGCCAGTATATACCGCGTGACTTTGTGGAATCGCCCGCCAGTAATGGTGGCGTGGATTGAAACGGCCTACTGGGAGCGTGCCTACCAGCGCCGCCTGGAATCGCCCGCCAGTAATGGTGGGCGTGGATTGAAACCTTTGCAAAGGTGCCCACCGTGGGCGTATAGCATGAATCGCCCGCCAGTAATGGTGGGCGTGGATTGAAACTTCCATCGGTGCCAGCTTGTCGGCATTGGCCCGGGAATCGCCCGCCAGTAATGGTGGGCGTGGATTGAAACAGACCGTGGAGGCATCGAAGCATGGCGCGTGAAAGAATCGCCCGCCAGTAATGGTGGGCGTGGATTGAAACCAGCATTGCCACTTTGAGGATGCCCTATGCCCGAGAATCGCCCGCCAGTAATGGTGGGCGTGGATTGAAACAGGCGTGCGCCAAGGAAGGTCTTGCGGCCAGCCATGGAATCGCCCGCCAGTAATGGTGGGCGTGGATTGAAACAGCCTTTAGTAGCCCGAGTCTTATCTGTACTTGGGAATCGCCCGCCAGTAATGGTGGGCGTGGATTGAAACATTCCATAGCTAAACTACTACAGCCAGTCATTGGTGAATCGCCCGCCAGTAATGGTGGGCGTGGATTGAAACGCACTGTTGTTGATTTGAGACGGCTCGGACTGCCTGAATCGCCCGCCAGTAATGGTGGGCGTGGATTGAAACGGCATCGTACCAGCCGTGCTCGCCTTCGGTGCGCGAATCGCCCGCCAGTAATGGTGGGTGTGGATTGAAACATGGGCTGCACCCAAGAAACAGACGTACCCCGACCGAATCGCCCGCCAGTAATGGTGGGTGTGGATTGAAACGCCGCACCCCCCGGCAAAGGTACTACCAAGCTGCGAATCGCCCGCCAGTAATGGTGGGTGTGGATTGAAACGACTTCCTGCTCACCGAAAAAGGCAAGCGCCACGGAATCGCCCGCCAGTAATGGTGGGTGTGGATTGAAACCGTCTGGATGGCTGCTGCGTTCCCGGCAGCGCTGGCCGAATCGCCCGCCAGTAATGGTGGGTGTGGATTGAAACCCCAGCCTGCCAGACGACCCGTCTGAGCAAAACCGAATCGCCCGCCAGTAATGGTGGGTGTGGATTGAAACGTTGTATGCGTCCTCGCCGGTTTCTTCCTGCCAGGAATCGCCCGCCAGTAATGGTGGGTGTGGATTGAAACGATGAAGAGCTGGCCGTTGTCGTAGGGCGTACCCTGAATCGCCCGCCAGTAATGGTGGGTGTGGATTGAAACTTTTTCGAGTCGGCGCCGCTGGGCGTCAATGTACGAATCGCCCGCCAGTAATGGTGGGTGTGGATTGAAACCTCTGACGCGAGCCGAGGCCCGCGCCCTGTCACCAGAATCGCCCGCCAGTAATGGTGGGCGTGGATTGAAACCTCGCCGTCATCGTCGTGATCTGGGACCTACGCAAAGAATCGCCTGCCAGTAATGGTGGGCGTGGATTGAAACATCAGGTTGCTTCCGTTCTTGTGCACGAAGCGCAGAATCGCCCGCCAGTAATGCCCCCTGACGCTCATTTTTTCTATTGCCTTGACTATCCCACAGAAATGGGTGCATTTTGAGCAATCGATGCACGTCCCTGCGCTCACTTGCCATGCACTTGCTTCGGCCATGGTGTTGGTCGGTGAGTGTGCCGATAACCGTCACGCAGCGTTGATTTCAAGCGTCTTCAGCGCTGCACATCGCCCACGCAGACGTACTTCAGCTCCAGGTATTCGTCGATCCCGTGGTGCGAGCCTTCGCGCCCTAGGCCGGACTGTTTGACGCCGCCAAAGGGCACGTGCTCGGTGGCCAAAATGCCGACGTTGACGCCCACCATGCCGTATT
>QLUN01000038.1 GCA_018725455.1 Chloroflexota bacterium | reverse complement strand
TATAACCATCAACAGCCAGATCGAGGCCAGGCTGTGGAGTATGCAGAACCCCGACGGTGGAATTGCCGCCTACTTTAATTTCGAGGGGGATGTGCTGGGACCAAGCTGTATCATGGCCACCGCCATGGCGCTCTTAGTCTATAACGAGGATCTCATCGCTCGGATGCTGTGACTTTGCCGCAACCGGCGTGGTCTGCGGCGCGTTCCTTACGAGAGGCCAGCGCGAGAATCTCTCCTGCAAGCAGAGGAATAAACGCAATGAGGCCAGCCACATAAATCATTCTTCAGGAATGCCCCCTGGTTCAGGAATGCCTTCTGGAGGAAGAGCCAAGTTACTGACACTTGTCAGAGCCGTCATCTGCTGCCTCTCGTTAGGCTCGTCTTTCTTCCTCACCTCGAAGATAAGCTCTACAATCTCTGTCTCTCCAGGAGTGATCTGCATTGGAGGCATGAACATGGAAATCCCCATCTCGTTCCTACTCCCCTAAGACTACCGCCAACAGAACACCGAGTTGCTTTTTCTTGATCATCTATGCTTCCTCCCTTTCTATTACGACCAGGATTTTCCCTTGCACTCACTATTATAACGAAAACACTGTCCGATCAGGAGGTATTGGCCCGTAACCTTGTATCCGCCACCATAAGGACAACCATCAATCGGGCAATCATGAGGATCACCTTTCTTGAGATCGTTTGGCCGGCTTTCGCCCAAACATGCTCATCCATAATTCAGGGGGGCGCTCCTTCTTTGGGCTGCTTTCTGGCCGAGGTGAGCGCAAAGGCACCCCCGAGGGCAAGAAGAATGGAGCCAGGAAGACTAATCAGAGGTGACTCGTCAAAGGGCATAAAGAAAATTAGAAGTCCAATAAAGCCAGATATGGCGCTTGAAAACATGAGTATCCCGGCAACTCTTTGCCTGACAAGAACCAACACTGCCGCGACAGAGCCCATAACCGGAAAGAGAAGAACCCAAAGCCAGTATAGAATTATCCATTCAGGAATAAGCCCGGCTCTTTTGAGCATGGTGAATGGGGTGGCCCACATGAGAGGCATGTGTACCAGAGGGGCACACAGGGCAGCAAAAAGCGCACCGAAGACCGCAAGGAGTAGGGCCGCAGATATGGCGGCAGGCCGGTCCCTGGATGAGGTAAGGGCAAGCATACCTCCTGTAATGAAAAGAAGGCCGGCAAGGGTATAGGCCAGAACGGGAACCTCTAGCATTAAAAGGGCAAAACCCCAATGAGGAACCATTAGTATTAGGTAAATTGGCTCAAAGTGAAAATCAAGTAATAGGAAAGAGGAAACACCCGCGGCAAGAATGCATCCTATGCCAGCAACCACCATGAGCACACAGGCCGTCCTTGGCCTTGCCAGGGCTAATAATGCTGCCACGATTCCGATGAAGGAAAAGAAAGGGCCCAGAGGTGCAAATTCCTCCCCAATACGGGCTATGGTGATTTGAGTAGCAGTTGCGCTCATGACTCCGGCGATAATCCCCAAAACCAGAGCCGCTATTCTGGCCCGAGAGACTTTCTTCCAGATAACCAGGAGAAGGGCACCGCTTACTCCGACCATAAGAATCGGGAAGACAGGAAAAGCTCTTATTATCCATCCGACCCCCTGCCAGAACAGGACGAAGGGAACAGAAACGCCGCCCAGGCCACTTGCCAGCATCAATATCCTGCCTACTGTTGGCCTGACCAGGGCCAATATTCCTCCCACAATCCCTGCAACGGAAAAAACGACACCCAGTGTCAGGATTTCTGTGTGCCCGGGGTGGAGCCAAGCGGGGGAACGGAGGAGGCCGGCAAACCACCAAAGCCCTCCAATAAGCCCGGCGATAGCCGCTATTCTTCTCGCATTTCTCATCATTTACCTCCAGATGTTATAGTACCCCGCATAAAATCTTTGCATTCTTGCGGGGGCCCCCAGATTGAAAATTGAATTCATGGCGTCCCCAAAAAGTCGGAGACTTTTTGGGGCTGACTACATTATAACACCTCCCAGCCAGGCGGCACGCTCGGGAATTCGTTTATGAGCGTGCTGCCTCATTTGAGGGCTGGGAATACTGGTTGGCATAGTTATTGGTTGGATTGTCAGTATGCCCCAGGTGGGATAGATAGTGTCTGTTACGTGCCAACCCCCTTCACATGCAACCAGTACCCATGGGGAATTCGTCGTGAAGTTCTTGATTGAGATGCTCTGACCAGCTTTTTTAAGCAAACATGCTGCCCATAATTCACAGGGACGCTCCTTCTTTGGGCTGCTTCTTACCTGAGGTGAGGGCAAAGGCGCCGCCCAGCATTAGAAGAACAGTAGCAAGAGCACAAAGCCAACACTCATAGCCACCAAAGAGCCATGCTAAAGGAACATCTCGAAGAAGGTAATAACCGATACCACCGCTTACACCGCTTATGAGCATCAATGTTCCCGCAACCTTCGGCCGTTTTGGGGCTAACATTCCCGCCGTAAATCCCATAACGGCAAAGAGCAAAACCCAAATACCATAGTGAATCCTCCAAAAAAGAAGCCCCTCTGCTTGTAACATGAAGGGAGGATCTACCACAAGAGCACAAAGCCCAGCAAAGAGCCCGCCGCTTATCCCCAGGATCATGGCCACGCTTATGGCGGCAGGCTGTTCCTTGCCCGACCTCAGGGCAAGGATACCTCCTGCGATCAGGAGAAGGCCGGCAAGAAAATAGAAAGCAGCTACATAAAACCCCATCAGGTTAAGGTAAATCCCCCACTGAAATGAAATCATGCCAACCGGAGCAAGCCACCCTGCTACGGCAGCGAGAAGCATCAATCTCCCGCCCATTTTTGGCTTGATCAGGGCCAATATTGCTCCTCCAACTGCCATAAGGAAAACAAGGCTCGTCCAGGGGATCATCACCGGGCACTGATAGGTGAAAGCCGGGAAGGAGCCAAAACCGCCAAGTACCCCACCGGCAACTCCCAAAGCCAAGATCAACCTGCTGCCTCGGGTGAAAGCGGGTATAGCACCAAAACCGCCAAGTACCCCACGCCCAATCCCCAAAGGCAAGGTGGGTCTCCTGCCTAGGCGATATTCCCCAGGAGCAGTAAAGGAGATGGCAGCTCCTACGAAGAAGGGAAGGCTGGCGTACGTATAGCCCATAGCATAAGCAAAATGAGGCCAGTCCAGAAAAGCAGCAAGGATACCACCTATACCACATATAAGCATTAGTGTCCCGCCTGATGCTGGCTTGGTGAGGGCTAATATCCCTCCGGCAAATCCAATCGCAGGAAGCAGAAGTCCAATAGCTATGGTTTCTGCTCTCATTCCATCGGCGAAGTATAGAGTGCGGACATCAACAAGCAAAAAGCTCACAAATCCACCGATGAGCCCCAGAACCATGGCCACTGTGCTACCCCGGTGGTATTCCCTTGAGGCAGCAAGGGAGAGGGCAGCCCCGATAAAAAGGGGAGGGCAAGCAAAACTAAAAGCCTTATAGAAAGCGAAATGAGCATCGCATAGGCCGCCAGCAGGACCGTAAACCCGGCAGTACAAACCCTCAAAGACCAAAACTGCAAGGAGAACGCTCCATCCGCCTATACCGCCTAGGAGCATCAATATCCCTGAGAGTTTCGGCTTTCTTAGAGCCAGTAATCCTCCTGTGATGCCAATAAGGGAGAAAGCAATCCCCCAAGCGAGATATCCTCCGCCAACAGCGGGCCAGCCCCAATAAACACCGCCGGCGCTGATTAGTCCACCGAGGAGCCCCAAGACCATGGCTGCTATTCTCAAGATTTACCTCCAGATGTAATTATTATGACACCTCTTAGCCAAGCGGCACGCCAGGGAATTCGTAATAGTTTGTAACTACTCAGGTTGTCAGGCCTGCCCCCGGCCGCAGGCCCAGGGGTTCACCGTTCACGGTTGCCCGCCTTATCTTGGTACTTGAGCTGAGCTTGTCGAAGTCTGGTTTATGCTCATCGTTTTGTAACCCTTCGGGGTGACCCCTCAGGGGAAGCCTTGAACCTTCAACCCGGGAACTTTGAACCTGAGTACTCGCAACAGTTTACCCCTTCCAAAATCTGGCAACGACCTACGGCTCAGGTGCGAGCTTAATCAGCCAGAAATCACGCTTTCCTGCTCCAAAGGACTCTGTTGTTCCGGCAATGATGAAGCCGCCACAGGCGGTCTGCTGGACCGAGTGTGCCAGGTCTGGCTCTCCCAGTTCACCAATAGTGTGCGTCCAGCGTATATTTCCGTGAGCATCCGTCCTTACCACCCAGACACATACAATACTCCATCGAAGCCCTGGGATTCCCCCCATCAGGCGTGCAGCAAATCCCCTGTTTGTTGTGCCGACAACGATGAAACCCCCATCTGTGGTCTGTCGGACCGACGATGCCCAGTCGTCCTCGGAGCCGCCGAAGGTCCGGGCCCAATCTTTGTTTCCCTGAGGATCGGTCTTAATCAGCCAGAAATCTCTCCGTCCTGCGCCAAAAGACTCTGTCCATCCCGCAAGGATGAAACCACCGCAGGCGGTCTGCTGAACCGAGTATGCTCTGTCCTCCTCGGGTCCACCAAAGGTCTGGCTCCATTCTTTGTTTCCCTGGGGGTCGGTCTTAATCAGCCAGAAGTCAGCCTCTCCTTCGCCAAAGGACTCTGTCAATCCGGCAATGATAAACCCGCCGCAGGCGGTCTGCTGTACTGATCTCGCGATGTCTCGCTCGGGTCCACCAAAGGTCTGGCTCCATTCCTTGTTTCCCTGAGGGTCGGTCTTGACCAGCCAGAAGTCAGTCTCTCCTTCGCCAAAGGACGCTGTCAATCCGGCAATGATGAAGCCGCCGTCGGCAACCTGCTGAACAGAGAATGCGCACTCGAAGTTAGGCCCGCCAAAGGTCCGGCTCCATTCTTCATTTCCCTGAGGATCGGTCTTAACCAGCCAGAAATCAGCCCCTCCCGCGCCAAAGGAGCTTGTGGATCCGGCAATGATAAACCCGCCGCAGGCAGTTTGCTGGACCGAGTATGCCCGATCCCAATCGGGCCCGCCAAAGGTTCGGCTCCATTCTTTGTTTCCCTGAGGATCGGTCTTAACCAGCCAGAAATCTGGTTTCAACTGTGATATTTCGACATAGGGAGATGTAGATCCGGCAATGATGAAACCCCCATCGGCAGTCTGCTGGACCGAGTGTGCGTCGTCCCACCAGGTCCCGCCAAAGGCCCGGCTCCATTCCTTTGGTGGCGCCGGATACGGACCTTGTGGCGGAGGGTCCTCCGGTGTGATTCTAGTGATGGTATGACAGCCCATAGCCGCCAGAGTCGCCGTGAGCAACGCCAGTAGTGCCAGTGAAAGTCTCATTTTCATTTTTCCCTCCTTTAGGATGTTTGTAGCCTGAGATACAAACGTCATTGCATTACCATACACCGCTATTCTACGTGAGACTATTTAATTCTGCAAGCACCATTTTTAGCCTCAAACATGAGGGTTTTACGCCTCGTTTTTGTTCCTTCACCCCCGCTTAAATGGATACTCAACCTTTGAGGGGGCTGTCCAAGCGCTCCTCATGAGGCCTTTCTGTCATGCCATAAGGGATATCAATCGGTATCCCGAACCGCCCAAACCCACGGCCCCACGAACGCAGGGTCATTAAGAGCATGCCAGCACAGAAACCTCCGGTTGGCCGTGTGATTGCACGTCCCGGCCCACCATGTATCAGCGACAATTACCAGGTAGTCATTGCCGCCAATCCAGAAATACTCCTTGACGGCCACCCAATGGAGGCTTTTCGGTTCGCCAGGAGGACCGGTCATCGAGCCCATTAATCCCAGCGGCCAGTCATTGTCTATGTCGTGGACTATCTCCCAGTAGGTGTTACGCCATACCAGAGTGAAATGTTCACCCCGGTGGCCCGCATAACCTAAAAAGCCCCAGTACCAGTTCCACCACATGGTCACCTCGCCCATGTTCCAGTCATCGAACCCATCGTATATCGCTATTATGTCGGCTCCGGGGTCCTGGCCCTCCTGCCAGGCAGGAAACTTGCCATCACCGTCGAAGTCCCTTTTCCAGAGGGCAATTGTCGTTGCGGACGAAGGGCCGCACCACCACTGCCGTGTCTTCGGTGGGATGCCAGATACAGCTGGATCTGGCCAATCTCCTTTCATTCCCCCCGCATGGGGTATCTCTCCAGAGCCCCAGTTTGCTGATTGCAATGCCATCCCAGGTGCTGACTGGCTGGTTGCTCTCTTTGCGGCCTTATACTCCAGAGGGGAGGGCATAGAAGACCTTATATCCTCCAAGCGTGGTGCCACAAAGGAATCATGGCTAACGAGGTTGATTCCCGCTACCTGGCCTTCAAGCTCCCATACCGCGTAGAAGCCCCGCAGAATGTTCAGAAGCAGGAGCATTGGTTCACCCATCCTTGCTTCAGCTATTTGCAGGCCGTGTTCCTTTCTTAAGATGCTGCTAACCTCACCCCTGGCAGGGATGGATAAGAGTGGACCTTCAGAAGCCTCCAGTATTGAATAGCCATATGCGGAGCTGCCGACCAGAACACGGCCTACCGTCTTCCCGTTCTCTTCGATCCCAAACATATAGGCTATTACCTCACCTTTTGGGTTATGGAAAGGTTGTGGCGATGTCAAATGAGCGCCCTGCCATTCTGACATCTCTGCATCAATGACGGCGATCTTGTCAACCCAGGCTTGACCTGCTCTGCGAGCCTGATCAACCTCGCTTTCAGCTACCTGCGCAGTTAAGGTCGACTCTTCCGACCAGTAGCGAGCATGCGTTCGGAACTCCTCATTAATTCCCCATTCTGCTATTGCAGCTAGTGGTGTTACCAGCAACAATACCGCAGCCATAAGCAAAGCGATTCCTTTTATTCCTTTCAGTTTCATTCCTGTTACTCTCCTTTATCTTTATTTATCCACTTTCTTGCGAGTGTGGACGAACTCCAGGCTGTCTGACATGATTCAGGTTATCTTCACTGGCTCTCACCTCCCTTCCGGGCGACCGTGATTTTCCCCCTTATATATTATATAACGAAGCAGACGCCAAAAAGTTAGGTATATTTAAGACGCTGGAACAGACGATTCTGCTCACTTACGCTTGCCTCTGCATCGGCATATAATCTCAGTATCAGGGTTTCTAAAGGCAGATCCATTGAACCAGAACTTCACTGAAGAGGAAACAGCCCTTGTTGGCCGTGCCCAGGCAGGTGATCGGGAAGCTTTCGGGCAACTGATGGAGACTCATGCACCGCGAGCCTACCGTATTGCCTTCGCCATCCTCCGGA
>QLUN01000037.1 GCA_018725455.1 Chloroflexota bacterium | reverse complement strand
ACGGCTCGGGATCTGCGGTCATGTTCTGGAAATACCAGTCGGCAGCAAGGCGCTTGAGCGAGCGAATCGCCACCGGGTCATCCAGCTCACCGCGGCGGCAGCGGACCTCGCAGGGGTGATGGCAGATACGACCACAGATAGCGGGGAAGGGGTTACGGTCCCGAATCACCTCAATGGCCTTCCGGTATTCGCCTTCGGTGATGGCGGCGACATATTGAGGAACGTTGACTCCCACCGGGCAGGTATGCTGACAGGGGGAGATCATCAGGGCGTCGCAGACGGCAGCGGGGCATCGCTTCTCCCTGATGTGAGCCTCATACTCATCGCGAAAATAATTGATAGTGGTAATCACCGGATTGGGGGCGGTCTGCCCCAGCCCACATAAGGAGCACGATTTTACCACTCGACCGATGTCCAGCAAGGCGTTGATATCACCATCACGCCCCCTGCCCTGCGTGATCCGGGTGAGTATCTCCAGCATCTGCCTGGTTCCGAGACGGCAGGGGGTACACTTCCCACAAGATTCATACTGGGTAAAGCTGAGGAAGTATCGGGCGATCTCGACCATACAGGTGTTTTCATCCAGCACCACCATACCGCCGGAACCCATGATCGAGCCTAATTCTGCCAGCGCTTCATAGTCTACCGGCCGATCTAAAAAGCGGGCAGGAATACAGCCTCCGGAGGGACCTCCGGTCTGCACCGCCTTGAATGCCTTCCCCCGGGGGATACCGCCGCCGATATCGAAGATAATGTCCCGCAGTGGGGTGCCCATCGGCACCTCCACCAGTCCGCTATTTGCGATATTGCCGGCAAGGGCAAAGACTGCCGTTCCCCGGCTCTTCTCGGTGCCGATCCTGGAAAACCACTCTGCACCCTCATCCATAATTACCGGAACCGCGGCCAGGGTCTTGACATTGTTGACATTGGATGGTTTCCCATCCAATCCCGAGGTAGCGGGGAATGGGGGACGCGGACGTGGCATGCCGCGCCGGCCCTCTATCGAGGCCATCAAGGCCGTCTCCTCGCCGCAGACGAAGGCCCCCGCCCCCTCTTTGATCTCGATATCGAAGTCAAATCCGGAGCCGAGTATGTTTTTCCCCAGGAAGCCTCTCTCGTGGCTTTGCGCCAGGGCGATACGCACCCGGCTCACCGCCAGAGGGGGTATTCGGCCCGGGCATAGACATACCCATAACTCGCCCCTACGGCATAAGCACAAATGGTCAGGCCTTCAAGCATCGCGTGCGGGTCGGCCTCCAGAATAGAGCGATCCATAAATGCACCGGGGTCACCCTCATCGGCGTTGCAGATAACATACTTGATCGGGCCTGGTGCATCGCGGCAGAACTGCCATTTCATCGCTGTGCTCGCCCCGGCACCCCCGCGACCACGCAGTCCCGACCGGCGAATCTCCGCGATGACCTGCTCCGGCGTCATTATCGCCAGAACCTTCCGCAATGCCCGATAGCCGCCGCGCTCGATATAGTGCTCTATCTTCTCCGGGTTGATCTGACCGCAGTTACGCAGAATGACGCGCCTTTGCTTGAGGTAGAAATTGATGTCGGAGTAGTGCGGTACAGCTTTGCCGGTCATCGGATCACGGTAAAAGAGACGCTCCACCGGCTTCCCCTCGCCAAGGTGAGCAGAAATGATCTCCGCGGCATCCTCCACCTGGACACGGGTATAGAATATACCATCAGGCTCGACGACCACACTCGGTCCCTGCTCACAAAGGCCATGGCCGTGACAGCCGGTGAAATCCACCTCAGCGTTTGTTATTCCCTGTTTTGCTAGCTCCGCCTTAAGAGCCTCGTAAACAGCATTAGCTCCCAGGGAAAGGCAGGGCGTCTCCTGACAAACGAGAGCAGTGCGCTGATTTTGCATTCAACCCTCCAGTCTTCCTGTCTCCGAACAGTTGCGTCACCCTCTTGGGATTCATATGACCATGGATATTCTTGCCAATGACTATATTGGGCGCCAGGGCGCAGACGCTGATGCAGGCAACGGTCTCCAGGGTGTATTCCAGGGCGGGGGGTGGTTTCCCCCTCTTCGATGTCCAGATACTGTTTCACCAGCTTCAGTATCGTCTTGCCTCCGCGCACATGACAGGCGGTTCCCCGGCATACCCGGACTAAGTTCCTTCCCCGCGGTGTCGTATACAGTTGGGTATAGAAGCTAATCACCCCTTGAACCTCGCTCGGAAACAGACCCAGCCCCTCGGCTATGGGTTCTATTGACTGGGGAGGGATATACCCCAGTTGCTTCTGCACCTCCTGAAGAAGGGGAATGAGCGCCCACCTCTGGCCCTTATGTTGGTCTATGATCTGGTAAACCGGCGCCAGGTCAACATCGGACGCTTTGCTAATTTTCTGTGACTCACTCATGGTATCTTCTTCAGCCTCACCTTGCACGATTTGAGTGCCGGGCTCTTTGATCGAGGGTCCAGGGTGATGCCAAAAAGCTCATGGACCGGGCTCTCGGCAAAAGAGATCGGCGCAAAAAGGGTCCCCGGCGAAAGGGCGTTATTGATCCTGGCGATGGACACCACCTCGCCTGCAGGTGAAATGATCCTGACCTGCTCGCCCGGGCTGATGCCGAACTCGGCTGCATCGGCTTCGCTTATCTCTACAAATGGCTCCGGCATCATCGCCTTGAGCCGCCTTGACCGCGCGCTCCTGGCACCACTACCGAACTGGTAAAGTGTGCCGCCGATCAGCAGCTCCAGAGGATAGGCAGTCGGCAGTCCCCCACCACACCCCTGATCCCTGCCTACTGACCCCTGCCCTAGTGACCGATATTCAACTGCCGAAAATCGCCCAAATCCCTGAGGGAGGCCACCCTCATAGAGACGCCTGGCCCCCCACCACCCCCCATAGTCTACCCCGTGGTATAAAGGCACCAACTGCCTGATCTCATCCATAATCTCTTGCGGGGAGGCGTATTCCATGTCATACCCCATCCTGTTTGCCAACCGCTGGGTAATCTGCCAGTCGGGTAGACTTTCGCCCCGGGACTCGATGGCCCGGCGCACCCTCTGCACCCTTCGCTCGAAGCTGGTGAAGGTACCGTCTTTCTCGGCAAAACTCGCTGCCGGGAGCACCAGATGCGCCAGCCTTGCCGTCTCCGTGAGGAACAAATCCTGAACCACCAGAAATTCCAATGAGGAGAGGGTCTTCTTCGTGAGCGATGGGGCGGGGAAGCTCAAGGCGGGATTCTCACCCACGATATACAACCCTTTGATCTTTCCCTCTCCTGCCTGCTCTATCATCTCCAGCGCCATCAGCCCCGGGCTGGTGGGTAGATCCACACCCCAGCTTTCCTCAAATTTCCTCCTTGCGGGGGCATTCCCTATGCTCTGATAGCCAGGCAAGAAGTCAGGCAAACATCCCATGTCCGATGCGCCCTGCCCATTATTCTCCCTCTGGATGGCGTAGATGCCACCCCGCCCCCCGAAGATAGTCGATAGTCGATGGTCGATAGTCCCCTGCCGCCCCCCGGACTGTCGACTGTCGACTGCTGACTGCTGACTATATATAAGCATGCCCAGATTCACCAGGGAGAGCACGTTTTCAATTCCATTGAGATGCTGCGTGATCCCACTGCCATATATGATTGAAACCCCATTCGCCGCGGCCACAAGTCGAGCCGCACGGCGCAGGTCTTGCGCCCCAACGCCGCAGATTTCCTCCACATGCTCCGGCGTGAATCGCTGCAACGATGCCTCCAGGAGCGCAAAATCCTCCACTCTCGGAACGAGGAAATCCCGATCCCGGAGCTCTTCATCGATGATTATCCTCATGAGACCATTGATAAGAACGTCATCCGTGCCTGCTTTAAGGCGCAGCCAGAGATGGACAAATGAATTGAGCCTTGTTTGCCGGGGATTTATCACCAGAAGCTTTGCGCCCTTATACCTCACGGCGCGCTTTATGGCATAACTCACCAGAGGAGCCGAGAGGGCAGGATCGGCCCCAATCAGCAATATCACCCCCGATTGTTCGATATCCTCGATAGGGTTACTACTCGCCGGAAACCCGAGGGTATCTCCAAGACCGGAACGGCTGGCGGGGTTATATAGACGACCGCCATTATCGATGTTGTTGGTGCCCAGTACCGCACGGGCAAACTTCTGCAAGAGGTAGTTCTCTTCGTTGGTGCATTTGGAGGAACCGAGAACTGCCAGACTGTCGGGCCCGCAGGTTGCCTTTATCTGCCCAAGCTGACTCGCGGCCACGTCCAGGGCTTCCTCCCAGGACACCGCCTTGAACTGGCCATCTATCTTGAGCAGCGGCTGAGTCAGTCTCTCCGGACTGTGAATGAAATCGTATCCGTAGGCTCCCCGGACACAGAGGGTAACGCCATTAGGCGAGTTTTCTCTTCATGGGGGATCACTCGCACTACTTGACCACCCATAACTTCCAGATCGATATTGCAACCGCATCCACAGAAGGGACAAATGGTGGGCACTACCCTGGTGCCTGTCCCTCGATAGGGCTTGATCCTCTCCGCCAGCGCCCCGGTGGGACAGAGCGCCACGCAGGTTCCGCAAAAGGTGCACGCAGAGCCTTCCAATGGCAGGTCTCCCAAGATTGCCGGCCGGGAGGAAAACCCCCGATCGATATAGTCGATGGCCCCCTCAACGATTAGCTCATGGTCGGCGCGGATGCACTTGGCACAGAGGATGCACTTGCTGAGGTCGCGCTCGATGAAAGGGTTGACTTCCTGAATCACTGCCAGGTGAGGAATCCTCTGAAAATCTATGAGTCCAATCCCCAGATCGGCGGCGATCTGGCGCAGCTCGCAGCGGTTGCCCTTATCGCATACCATGCAGGAATCGGGGTGGCTGGCCAGCATCAGTTTGAGTATGGTCTTGCGGCTTTCCAGCACCTTTGGCGAGCGGGTATTTATCACCATCCCCGGGGTTATCGGGGCAACGCAGGAGGCTAGCAGTGCGCCGGAGTGCTCGTCCTCCACCAGGCATATCCGGCAAGCGCCATAAGGGTTGAGGTGTGAGCTATAGCAGAGCGTGGGAATCTGTACGCCCGACTCCCGGGCCAGATCAAGTACGGTCATCCCCGGAGCTCCGCTCACTTCAACCCCGTTAAGGGTTATGGTGATGACCTGCAGTTTGTAACCTCCTTCGCCGGCAGGCATTCAGCCATCAGCGGTCAGCATTCAGCAATTCAACCGAATGCTCACATAACCCGGCCTATCGCATCCTCAAGATAGAATACACCAGATGGCAGTATATTGTCAACCTTCCTGACAGGTAATTCGAGTGAAGCAGTGCTGATTGTCATAACCGTGCCGATATGTTAATATTGCATCACGGGACCGGCCAGCAGCTATGAAACAGAAGCCCCTCGATTATAACCAGGCGCTCTACAGGATTGCCATCGCGGTAAACTCCGCCGTCATAACGGGGGAGGTGCTCAACGGTATCGTGAGAAGCACAGCCGAAACCCTTGATGCTAAAGGCTGTTCCCTGATGCTCCTCACACCAGATGGCAAGCAACTGATACACACTGCCTTCCACGGGCTTAGCGACTCGTATGTAAGAAGGGGATCGGTAAAACTGGATCCCATTATCGCCGAGGTGCTGAAAGGCAAACCGATGTCCGTTATCGATGTCGCAACCGATCCCATGGTGCTTTATAGAGCCCAGGCGGAAAAAGAAGGCATAGCATCAATGCTGTCCCTTCCGGTTATTCTCAGAGACGAGATCATTGGGGTGCTGAGGATTTATACCGCGGAGACTCGCCGATTCTCATCCGATGAGATTGAGTTCCTCAGTACCGTTGCCAGTTTGGGTGCCATTGCCCTGGAGAAGGCTCAACCATATGAGTCACTAGAGCAATACTGCGAGCCTCTCGTCAGGGAAAAGGTGGAACAGTTAGACCGGGCTCGCGATGAACTGGCAGAACTGGAAAAGGCGAAGGATAGACTTATCACCTTCATCTCTATGGTGGCTCATGACCTGAAAGCCCCTCTGGTTGCTATTCAGAGCTATTTCGGGGTGATGCTGGGGGGATATGCCGACGAACTCAATGAGAAGCAAAGGCAGATGATCGAGAGAAGCAGTGTAAGGATCGACGGGCTCCTCGAGCTCATCAGCGATCTCCTGGATATCTGTCGCATCGAGATGGGGCAAGTTGTCCCGGAAATGAAGGAGGTATCTCTGGCGCAGCTTGCGGGTGAGCCGTTGGACGATGCCCAGAGGCTGGCAAGGGAAAAGGGCTTGAGGTTGGCGACGGATATTTCCCCCAATTTGCCTCCCATCTTTGGCTCACCCACTCGACTGCAGCAGGTTTTCACCAACCTGTTGAGCAACGCCATTAAGTTCACGCCAAAGGGGGGCACGGTGACCCTGAGGCTCCTGGAGAGGGATGGTGAAATAGTAGGTGAAATCCGGGACACAGGGATCGGCATCCCGGACGAGGAGCTCCCCCGCATGTGGATGTACCCGGCACAGGGTTGGGATTGTCGATAGTCAAGAGAATCGTCGAGGCTCATGGTGGCTGGATCAGGGCAGAAAGCCCTTGCCTTGAGACCGGGGTGGGATGCAAATTTACGTTTATCCTACCGACAATTGAATAGTGAATAGTGAATAGTGATTGGTGGTTACCAATTACTAATCACCAATTACCAATTATCCTTGGTTGGTGAAATGGGAGGCTGAAACGGGGCAAGGCCGTAAGATTCTGGTCATCGATGATGACCCCGATATTCTTGAGGCACTAACCACCGTACTTGAGTCACAGGGTTACCAGGTAGCCACCGCTCGAGACGGGGTGGAGGGACTATATAGGCTCAAGGCAGGCAAGACAGACCTGATCATTCTGGACTTGATTATGCCCGGGATGAATGGCTTTGCGATGTATAAAAGGCTGAAGAATCCCGATCATCCAGAATACGCCAATATCCCCATCTTGCTCCTCACCGCGCTCAGGGAGGAATCCTGCCGCAGACGCTTTGAGATGGAAACCGGCATGGAAATGGCCGTGGACGATTATGTGGAAAAACCGATCTTACCCCCCATAATGCTTGAAAGGGTTGAAAGACTTCTGCAAAAGGTCGCAGAGGCCGAAATCAAGATTGCGGATTGAAGTTCGAAGGAGGGACGCAATGGAAGAGAAACAAGCCAGGATCCTTCTCGTGGATGATGACCACGACTTTGTATCGGCCACCAGGATGGTTCTGGAAAGCAAGTATCAGGTGATCGTGGCCTACGAGGGCGGGGAAGGATTGAGAAAGGCGAGGGAGGAGGCCCCCGACTTGATTATCCTGGATGTAATGATGCCGGGAAAGGACGGATTCACGGTTGCTGAGCAGCTCAAGAAAGATACTCAACTCAGTGAGATTCCCGTCATCATGCTCACCGGCTACTCGCCCAGTTATTCACAGCGAAAGGTCTATCCTAACATCCCAGCCTCCAGGGGTATGACTCTTGAGGCCGAGGATTACATCCAGAAACCGGTGAAACCGGAGGAACTGCTCCGGCGGGTCGAGGACCTCCTGGCGAAGGTCTGAGCTCCGCTAACCCGGGCATTAGCAGTTGTCAGGGATC
>QLUN01000036.1 GCA_018725455.1 Chloroflexota bacterium | reverse complement strand
CGGATTATTGTCGAGGGTGCCGCAGCAGGCAAGGGTATAGCCCTTGCACCACCACCTCAACTTGCCCTACATCAGGCAGCCCCACGGATTATTGTCGAGGGTGCCGCAGCAGGAAAGGGTCTACGCCTTGTGTCCCCAGATGAGGTGATGGCGCAATCTGCCTTCCAGCAGATTAACCAGGCGAGGGAAGCAATCGCAGGAGGAGTAGCTGAGGGAATCAACATGGCTGCGGCAGAGGCTCTTCTTTCGCCGGCAGAACAGGCATGGGAAGCTGCGGATTATGGGAGAGCCAGGAGCCTCGCTGAGCGCGCAAAGGCTGCGGCACAACAGACTATACAGGATGCTGAATCTGCCCTCCAGCAGATTAACGAAGCAAGGGAAGCAATCGCAGCAGGAGTAGCCGAGAGAGTTGATATGGCTGCGGCGGAGGATCTTCTTTCGCAGGCGGAGGAAGCATGGGAAGCTGCGGATTATGGGAGAGCTAGGAGCCTCGCTGAGCGAGCAAAGGCTGCGGCACAACAGACTATACAGGATGCTGAATCTGCCCTCCAGCAGATTAACGAAGCAAGGGAAGCAATCGTAGCAGGAGTAGCCGAGAGAGTTGATATGGGTGCGGCGGAAGCTCTGCTCTCCCGGGCCGAAGAGGCTTTTCAGGGAGGAGATTACGAGAGGGCAAGGGAGCTTGCTTTGCAGGCGAAAGAATTAACCCCTCGGATTGTACAGGCAGGAGAAGCTATCCACGCTGCCAGGGCTTCCGTAGAGCAGGAGAGGGCCAGGAGGATTAATCTGACGTCGGCAGAAGCTCTGCTCTCCCGGGCCGAAGAGGCTTTTCAGGGCGGAGATTATGAGAGGGCAAGGGAGCTTGCTTTGCAAGTGAAAGAATTAACCCCTCGGATTGTACAGGCAGGAGAAGCTATCCACGCTGCCAGGGCTTCCGTAGAGCAGGAGAGGGCCAAGGGCTTCCACTCTGCTAGGGCAGAAGAATTGCTGGCTCAGGCAGAAAAGGCTTTTGAGGACGGGGAGTACCAGAGTGCCGGGCCACTGGCGCTGAGAGCAAGGAGCATCGCTCTGGACATAGATGGGGATGGGGTTCGTAATGAAGAGGACTTCGCCCCCACGGTGCACAACACCTACATCTATATCGGGGGGGCGGCTATCCTCGCCAGCCTTGCCCTGGTTACTCCGCTGGCTGTCCGCCGCAGGCGGAAGCGAAGGGCTGATCTGGAGCGGGCAAGACAACTTGAAGCCGAGCTCAAGCAGAGGGAAGCCGAAGAGAGAGCAAGTTATCAAGCGAAGATAAGGGAATTTGAAGCCCAGCTCAAGCAGTGGAAAGACGAGGGCTATGTCGGACTTGAGGAAGAAATGGTTCAGCTAAAAGGGCAAAGCTCAAAGGGCTAAAGGATAAGGGCATGATCAAGGTCAACCGGATGGTCAGGGAAATGCTTGGCGTGAGTATCGGGGATGTGGTGAAGGTTGAGCGGGGCTATCTGAGGTGAGGATCTAAGAACTGACTTGATAAGGAGGAAAGATGAGCGGAAGCATAAAGGTAGAACAGTGTCCACAGTGCGGTGCACTAGCAAAACTTGATGCCAGTAAATGCGAATACTGTGGGGCTGAATTCTTGGTGGCCTCACTTGCATGTTTAGACAGGCTTGACAAGACAGGTATCAACAAATATATTAATTTTTACAAGGACTTACTTAAGGAGAGTTCAGATAATGGGGATTTGAATTGTGCTATGGGGATTTGTTATTTGGATTTGGGTCTATATGATCTTGCGAGCAAGTATTTTGCTAAAGCGATTGAACAAATACCTGATTACAGCGATGTCTATTACCATTATGCTCTGACTCTATTTAAGGGTAAAAGACCAAAAGTGTTAGCTTTGACAGAGATAAAGAAGATTGAGAACTATTTGAATGCCGCTATTCAAATAGATGATAGTAAATCAAAATATTATTACCTGTTGGCATTGATTAAACATGATTTCTACATTAAAAATGGCTTGAGAATAAACCCACCAACTTATCGGGACCTAATGAGCGAGGCAGATAGCAGACCATACGAGAGGAGTGAGATTGAAAAAATGTTACAACACGTTCTAATAAACGACCCGTATTTATTAGACCTGCTAACGAGAAGCTAACTATTCAGGTTCGAGGTTCCGGGGTTCACGGTTCACGGTCAAAGAGTGGTGAAGTATGAAGAGCGCAAAACACACAACCCTGAAGTGTGAGCCTGACAACCTGAGTGGTTGCAGGAGGAGGTGATTGATATATGAATGTGTAGAAGGGTAGCCGTATTGGGGTGTGCAAGGGGGAAAGTAGCCCAAAAAAGAGAAAGGAGAGAACAAGATGGACGAGCAAACTAAAAGGAAAATGATAAGGAAGTACTTCAAGACGATGCCTCAATGGGCAATCGGGATCGCTACACTCGGCGGAGTACTGTTCCTTATTGGCCTGGGAGTGGGTGCTGAGTTGGTGATCGTTGGTATTGTGGGCATAGGAATAGGTGCTTTGGGCATCTATTCTTCTATGGGGCAAAAACCAACCGATCAACAAATGGATAAATGGCTTGAGGAAGATCTCCAGAGCATCAACAAAAAGGCCCTCGACAAGATGGGAACCGACGAATCGGAACTGGTTGGCGAACCAGTCCAGATCACCGGGCCTCGTCTTTGGGATGTGGGTGGCGCAGATGTGGCCTATGGGAAGGGAAAGGATGGGATAATACGGTTTACCCCTGTTGCGGTAACTGTGATAAACTTCACGCAGAATCAGCTTCTGGCATACAGCGGTGTGTTTGACTTCGCCACTAACAAGATGCTCAATGAGGGTACTGACGAATACTTCTACAAAGATGTGGTCTCAGTTTCCACAAAGAGTGAAAGCCGCTCAGTGGTGATTGGCACTGGGGCAAGAGCCTCAACCCTTCAGCTGAATGCTGCTGAGACTTTCACATTGACTACATCCGGGGGGACCTCTATAGCAGTGCTCCTTCGCGACCCAACACTTATTGAAAAAATGGCTGGTAAGAAAGGTGGCGAAATACCGGTCACACGTGCCGAGAAAGCCATTCAGACGATAAGAAAAATGTTACGGGAGAAGAAAGGCTGAGAAAACCCCCATAAAAACATGGGGCTTGGCGTCCAAGGGAGGGTTGCCGATTTCGCTACGCTTCGCCCAGATTACACCACTGCGTTGGGCGATTTCGGCAACCCTGAATATGTTGTAGGCCGCTTTTGTGGCCGCTTAAGAGTCTATCCGTTTAATTAATTCGCTCATAGGCAGGAAGGATGACTTCCAGTGTTGAAAGAGGAACGAGATGGCACTGATAGACAGAATAAAATATGATGGGCCGCCGGCTGGCCCGGATAGAGAACAGGTACCGTGGTTAGTTTACAGGTTTCCATCAGACAATCTAGTTCTTGGCTCTGAACTTATCGTCAACAGGAATCAAGAGGTAATTTTCTTCCACGAGGGGAATGCGCTTGACCTTTTCGGCCCCGGCACTCACACTCTTTCTAATTTGCCCCTTCTTCAAAGTCTCTTTAACCTTCCTTTTGGCGTTGGGACGCCTATCAATGCAGAGGTATACTTTGTTAATAAGGTGGCTAAACTTGATGTGAAATGGGGAACGATCCAACCGTTACAAATCACCGATCCAAGATATCAGATTATGGTGAGGGTTAGAGGATATGGGCAATTTAGTATCAAAATATTAGATTCAAGGAATTTTGTTTCTCAAGTGATTGGAGCCTTACATGGTAACCAGATTCCGGATTACCAAACTGTATCAGGTTACTTCAGGAGGTTGGTGCTGACAAAGGTGAAGGATACAATAGCTGATATGATGATAGACAAAAAGACTTCCGTAGTGGATATTATGGCTTCCATAGATTCGGTTTCCACTATATGCCGGGATAGAGTAGCGAGCGAATTTGATAGATTTGGTATAGAAATGCTCGATTTCTTCATCGAATCTATCAACATTCCTGAAGAAGATATGGCCAAAATTAGCGAACTGAACTTTAAAGAGGCCCTCAATCTGAGCAAATCAAAGGGGGATTTTAAGAAGTCTGCTTACTACTGTGGTGACTTAGTGATGCTCTATATGAAGAAAGGGGATCTGATAAATGCCTACAAGTATACTTCTAATTTGGCGGGCTATGCCGAGGGGGAGGCTAAGCCGCTGGTAGAGGAGTTCTGCGGGCAGCTTGAGGCAAGGATCAATGCCGGGATAAAGGAACCCCCGGAGGAGCTGGTAAAGAAGGCTGAGGTGATCTGTCATAAGATCAGGGTAGGTCCATAGAGAAGGAGGTCATCATGCCCGGATTCTTTGAAAGAAGGCGCCAGACGAAGGAAATCGAGCGGGAGGTCAAGTTCAAACAGGGCCTTTCCCGGGTGCGGAACTATGTTCAAAGGTGTCGTCAAGCCCAGAAGAAGTACTGGGAGCTGGGCAAACGAGCGATCAAGCTCGGGGATAGGGGACAGTTCCAGAACATCGTTAAAGCCTACCTTCGTACCGAGGAGATGATCAGTCGCTGGGAAAGGTACCTGGTGGCGATGGAGACCGTCTCCGTGCAGCGAGACCAGGTCAAGGCCACCGGCGAGTTCGCCAGGTCCATGAGCGCCCTCAGCGCCTCAATGATGACCGGAGCCAGGCCGGAGGATATCACCAGGGTGCAGACAGAACTCGAGCAGGCCCTCACCAGAGCTCGGACGTTGGATGAAACCCTGACAGCGGTGATGGATGCTACCAGCGACACCATCTTCTCTGCGGAGGGGCTCTCCGAGGAGTCCTTGCGGGAGATTGAGGCTGCTATGGCGGGTGAGGCGGTGCGTGAGGAGGGAGAAGGCCTGGACGATCGGATCGCCTCCGGGCTGCGCCGCATTGAGGAGCAAATGAGGAAGGAAATGAAATGAGATTCGCTCTGGAGAAAAGCGCCGAACACCTGGAAAAGGGCCTCAAATTGGAGCAGGAAGGCGATCTCAAGGGGGCGAGATACAATCTTCTGGAGGCGGCGGCATTCTTATACAAAGCAGCGGAGAAATCCGAGCCTTCCCTCAAGCGGAAGCGGATCGAGCGGGCTGAGAGCATTCTGCAGCGGGCTGAGGCTCTGGGCCAGAGACTGGCCGGGAAACCAGCATGGGGAGTAATTCCCCAGGCCGAGAGTGCTGGAGGGGCATCGGAGTGGATGGTCTTCGAGAAGCCAGACCAGCGGCTGAGGGATGTAGCTGGTCTGGAGGAGGTGAAGGAGCAAATCAGGATCAGGATGATTTATCCCTTCACTCATCCGGAGTTGGCCAGACGCTTCGGGATAAAGAAAGGGGGCGGAATCCTGCTCTATGGCGCTCCCGGCACAGGGAAAACTATGCTGGCGAGAGCCGTCGCCGGGGAGATCGAGGCTGCCTTTTTCACCGTCAAGCCTTCAGAGGTTATGAGCAAGTGGGTTGGCGAGGCGGAGCAGAACATCGCCAGGCTTTTCTCGGAGGCCAGGAAGCATGAGAGGGCGGTGATCTTCATCGACGAAGTGGAGTCGCTAATTCCCAGGCGCAGGGATAGTCATTCCACGGTGATGCAGCGTGTGGTGCCCCAGATACTCTCGGAGATGGAGGGATTTGCCAGCGGCAAGGAGAGTGGTAAGGCGCTGCTTTTTATGGGGGCCACCAATGAGCCCTGGGCGCTGGACGAGGCGGTGCTGCGGCCAGGACGCTTCGATGAGAAGGTTTATATTCCTCTTCCTGACTTCGAGGCTCGGCTGGAGATGCTTTATTTTCATCTAAGAGATAAGCCCCTTTCGGCGGATGTGTCCCTGGAGGAGCTAGCTCAGATGCTGCAAGGCTACAGTGGGGCTGACATTCGCCGCATCTGTGAGAAGGCCTGCGACATCCCCTTTGTCGAGTCCGTCAAGACGGCCGAGGAGAGGGATGTGGAAAAGCGTGATCTGCTGAGCGTGATGCAGCAGGTAAAGCCTTCGGTTTCGGCAAAGGCGTTGGAGAGGTTCGAGAGGTTTGCTTCTCAAAGATGATAAGGGGGTACGATGACCATGAGAAAGTTAGCTAAAGCCTGCATCGGTTTAGCCCTGGCCATACTTCTAATCTCAGCAAGCCCCATCGGGGCAGAGGAGACGGAGGAAGGCTATGGACTCCTCTGGAGCTATGAGATCGGGGACTGGGTTGATGCGGTCTCGGTCTCCGCCGACGGCTCCTTCATCGCCGCCGGGTCCCCTGCTGATGACAAGGTCTACTTCTTCAACAGGGAGGGGGAAGTGCTCTGGAGCTACCAGACGGGGGGGGTTTTTGCGGTCTCGGTCTCCGCCGACGGCTCCTTTATCGCCGCCGGGTCGGCTGATAACAAGGTCTACTTCTTCAGCCGGGAGGGGAAACTGCTCTGGAGCTACCAGACGGGGGAGTGGGTTTTTGCGGTCTCGGTCTCCGCCGACGGCTCGCTTATCGCCGCCGGGTCCCGGGATGGCAAGGTCTACTTCTTCAACCGGGAGGGGGAACCGCTCTGGAGCTACCAGACGGGGGGCTCTGTTACTGCGGTCTCAGTCTCCGCCGACGGCTCCTTCATCGCCGCCGGGTCATATGATGATAAGGTCTACCTTTTCAACCGGGAGGGGGAACTGCTCTGGAGCTACCAGACGGGGGATGATGTTATTCCGGTCTCGGTCTCCGCCGACGGCTCCTTCATCGCCGCCGGGTCTGGGGATTGTAAGGTCTACTTCTTCAACCGGGAGGGGGAAGTACTCTGGAGCTACCAGACTTGGGAATATTACCAGACTTGGCAAAATGTTGATGCGGTCTCGGTCTCCGCCGACGGCTCCTTCATCGCCGCCGGGTCTCGGCATCGCGAGGTCTACTTCTTCAACCGGGAGGGGGAGCTCCTCTGGAGCTACCAGACGGGAGCTGGTGTTGATGCGGTCTCGGTGTCCGCCGACGGCTCGCTTATCGCCGCCGGGTCCTCGGATAACAAGGTCTACCTCTTCAACCGGCAGGGGGAACTCCTCTGGAGCTACCAGACGGGGGGCTATGTTGATGCGGTCTCGGTCTCCGCCGACGGCTCCTTTATCGCCGCCGGTTCAGAGGATAACAAGGTCTACTTCTTCATCGCCTCCTCGGCTCTTCGAGGTTTATTGGACGAGGTCTCCGGGGTGATCACCCAGGAGAAGGCCAAAGGCTTCGACGTTGCTAGGGCAGAGGAATTGCTGGCTCAGGCAGAAAAAGCCTTTCAGGCCAGGGACTACCAGAGTGCAAGGCCACTGGCTCTGAGAGCAAAGAGCATCGCTGTGGACATAGACGGGGATGGGGTTCGTAATGAAGGGGACTTCGCCCCCACAGTGCATAACACCTACATCTATATCGGAGGGGCGGCTATCCTCGCCAGCCTTGCCCTGGTCACTCCGCTGGCTGTCCGTCGCAGGCGGGAACGAAGGGTTTATCTGGCGAAGGTAAGACAATTTGAAGCCGAGCTCAAGCAGTGGGAAGACGAGGGTTATGATGTCTCGGAGTTGAGGAAGGAATGGTTCGGCTAGTGATTTTGACTAAAACCATATCAGCGACTTACTTTGGGGGAGAATGACACCTGATATGCAAG
>QLUN01000035.1 GCA_018725455.1 Chloroflexota bacterium | reverse complement strand
CTTTCCGCTCATTGCTAAATTGTTAGTTAAATTAGTTAAATCAGTACCAGATCGTTAGGTATTACCTTAAAAAATATGGGGGTAGAATTATGAGAATTGTGTTGCTCGGTGCACCAGGGGCTGGAAAAGGGACGCAGGCAAAGATGCTGATTGAAAAATATCAGATTCCCCAGATTTCAACAGGTGATATCCTCAGGAAGGCTGTGGCTGACGGCACACCACTCGGAAAAGAGGCAAAAGTAATTATGGACAAGGGTGAGCTCGTTCCCGACAAGATAGTTTTAGGCCTTGTTGACGAGAGGGTTAAACAGGATGACTGCAAGAAAGGTTTTATCCTCGATGGGTTTCCGAGAAACACTGTCCAGGCAGAAGCGCTTGACAAGTTATTGAATGACATTAAGATGCCGCTTGATTCTGCTTTGAGTGTTGATGTTCCAAGGGATGACCTTATGAAGAGACTAACAGGAAGGAGGACATGTAAGAGCTGCCAGCAGATGTATAACGTATACTATTCACCTCCGAAGAAAGAAGGCGCATGTGATAAATGCGGTGGCGAACTCTTTCAAAGAGATGACGACAAAGAGGAGACGATCAAGAAAAGGCTTGATGTCTATGATGCACAGACAGCACCTCTGATCGATTATTACAATAAAAAGGGAATAGTTAAGTCTGTCTTAGGTAAAGGTAGCATAGATGAGATATTCAAGCAGGTCTGCAATATCTTAGAAGGTAAGTAGGCGAAAGCTAATAACTAATTAAAAGGAGGATACTATGGAAATGAATAGAAAAACCGTTTGGAGCATCCCGATCGTGCTTGACATTTCTGAGGAAGAGCTCCAGAAATCAGGTATCAAACAGTATGATGAGGTCCTTCTTACCTAGTTTAGAATGGTCGGGGTGGGCGGATTTGAACCGCCGACCTCATGGTCCCAAACCATGCGCGCTAGCCAGGCTGCGCTACACCCCGCCATCTTCATATTAGCAAATCCCCACGCCTAACGCAATTGTTGTTTACCCCGGACCCGCAATGGCAGATAACTTCCGTTTGAAGGAGACCCCCGCAAAAGCGGAGGCGGTACCGAAGCCAAAATCTAGATCCAAACCAAGTAAAGGAGGACAGTCTAATGGATGAATTTGAAAGGAGAATGCAGTTTTCCAGTTTTGTTACTACAAACTTAGGAACCCAATATCCACTGGAGGAGGTTTTGGGAATAAAGCCAGAGGAGAAGTAGTTGCCGGGCACTATGCTTCACAAGAAGTTATCACTAAATTGTCTTGGCCAATACACTCCCTGGCTACATGCATCTATTGACGCTCCGGTTAGGGGTGAATTGAAATCGCAGCACAGGCGATTCTTTCATGATTGGGATTTCGTTCAATTTCTGGGCCGGAAATGGGGGAGAGAATTGGCAAGAGAAGCCCTACTCCATATCATTTTGGATTTAGAAGAAAAAGGCGTAGTGATCGAAAGCTAATCAAGTAGGCCTTGAAATATCTCGTTTTAATCATCGATGGTGCTGCTGACTGGCCGCTTGAGGATCGCGGCGGCAAGACCTGCCTTGGGCTTGCTCCGACCCCTAGTCTTGACTCGATGGCCACGGAGGGGGTTGTTGGCCTGGCACGCACTATTCCTGAAGGCCTGGAGCCGAGCAGCGCCTGCATGTCCATCATGGGCTACAATCCTGAGCTGTATTTCAGCGGTCGCGGACCGATCGAGGCCAAGAGCATGGGCATCTCGCTGGGAGAGGGGGAAGTAGCCTTTCGCTGCAACCTCGTCGCCGTTTGCGGGGCAAGGATGTGGAGCTACTGTGCCGGGCACATTAGCGATGCTATAAGTTCCACGCCATAATAGACTCGCTGAACGACAAGCTGGCAGATGAGCGAATACGCTTTTACCCCGACGTCGGCTACCGGCACATTTGCGTCATCAAGGATGGGCAGACTTGTCTTGAGGCCGTCTGCACCTCCCTCGACATCACCGATGAGCCTATCGTGGAAATGCTAGTATTCTCGTTCCAACATGAATTGCGCTAACGACCGGAGTTGATCCTTTGCTGATGGGCAAATAGATGCCTCCTCGAGTTCGGCTAGTGCCCTCTGGCAGTACTGTCCGGCAACATCACTGGCATATCGTCGAGCGCCCAGCCCATCGAGCACCTCCACCACCCGGACGATGTCCCTCTCCACAATTCTCTCCTCACCATATATGTGGAGCAACCCCGCCCTTTGCTCCGGCTCTGCCCTTTGAATCCCATAGATCACCGGGAGGGTCTTCTTCTTTTTCAGCAGGTCGCCAGCCGATTCGTCTTCACCCCAGATGCCCAGCACGTCGTCCTGTATCTGGAAGGCCAAACCCAGATTATTCCCAAATCGTCCCATGCCTTCGATGACTCGCTCATCGTCCGTCCCCAGGAGAGCCCCTAACTTCAGTGAACATTCAAAAAGGGCTGCCGTCTTTAGACTTATCATTTCAAGGTAGTCAGCGATGCTGATGTCGAGGCGTTCCTCATACGACATATCCAGATATTGCCCCTCACACAATCTGAGGCAGGTTTCATCCAGGAGACGGACGGCAGAGAGTATCTTTTCGGGAGCTGCGCCTCTCTGCTCCAGCCGAAGCAAGGCCAACCGAGCCAGCGTGTGCATAGCATCTCCGGTGTTTATCGCCTGTGGTTGTCCCCATACACTCCATACCGTTGGCTTGCCCCGGCGTTCTCGGCTCTCATCCTGGATGTCGTCATGAATGAGGGAGAAATTATGCACCAGCTCCACTGCGGCCGCTGCGGGGAGGGCAAGATGCCAATCTCCCCCTACAGACTCGCAGGACAAAAGGCATAGGCTGGGGCGAAGCAGCTTCCCACCTGACTGAGGTTGCCCTGAAACGTCAACCCACCCCAGGTGATAGCGCATCATGTGATAGAGTGACAATGGAGAGTATCCGACTATTGAGCGGAGTTCCGCCTCAATATCTGATCGGTACCGAAGAGAACCGGCTTCTGGATTCATGTATTCCTCTGTTCACGAGCATGTAGCTTCTCCAGGCGTCGGGCATGGCGTCCGCCTACGAATTCCGCGCCCAGATAGGTAGCGACCACCTCCCTCATCACCCCCTCCCCCATTACCCATGCCCCCAAGCAGAGGACATTGGCATCGGTGTGCTCCCGAGACCGCCGCGCATTGAAGGTATTATGGCATATCGCTGCCCTGATTCCAGGTACCTTATTGGCAGCCATGCTCATGCCGATCCCGGTACCGCAGATGAGGATACTTTGGGGGAATCGCCCTTGAGCCACTGCATCAGCCACCGCGAAAGCGATATCGGGATAGTCCACCGACCCGCTGTCATAGCAGCCGAAGTCTTCGTAAATGTGCCCCATTTCGGAGAGCAATCCCTTTATGCACTGTTTCATCTTGAATCCCGCATGGTCGCTGCCGATGGCAATGTGCATCGTTATCACCTCCGAATCTTTCGGTTCACAGGGGACGGGGGCTGATCCCTGATCCCTGACCCCTGACAACTGCCAAGAAACTTGACTCAAGTATACCATAATGGTAAGCTATAATCGATGTCGAGAGAACCATTGATGACCGATAAAGAACCCAGACCCAGGGCTGCCCGGGAGTCGGCGGTAGTCATTGATTTTGGCTCACAATATAGCTGGCTCATCGCCCGGCGCGTGCGTGAGTGCGGCGTCTACTCTGAGGTCGTCGCTCATAACGCCCCATGGACGGTAGTGGCTGCACTGAAGCCGAAGTGTTTCATCCTTTCCGGCGGACCTGCCAGCGTCTATGTTCCCGGTGCCCCTCTTGCGCCCAGCTACGTTTATGAGAGCGGCCTTCCTATCCTTGGCATCTGTTATGGTATGCAGGCATTGGCATACCAGCTCGGCGGGCAGGTCGCCCGCGCAGAAAGTCGTGAGTATGGACTAGCGATGCTTTACAAGAGCGAGGCGGACATGCCCCTCTTTCACAATCTACCCGATGCGATTCCAGTATGGATGAGTCACGGAGACCAGATCGTCGAGATGCCCCCGGGATTCACCAGCATAGCTTATACCGAGAACTCACCAATAGCCGCCATCGCCAATCAGCAGAAAATTATCGGGATACAGTTCCATCCCGAGGTTGTTCACACCCCACAGGGCAAGGAAATACTGCGGAACTTCCTCTTTCAGATATGTGACTTCGAACCGACCTGGGTGCCCGAGAATTTCATTGAACAACAGATTGCTTATATCAAGAGGAAGGTAGGCGAGGGCAGAGTCATCTGTGCCCTTTCCGGCGGTGTCGATTCCACTGTGGTTGCCACCATCATCCATCGGGCAATCGGTGAACAACTGACCTGCATTTTCGTCAACAACGGCCTCCTCCGACGGGAGGAAATCGAACGCACCCTGCGGACCTTCCGCAAGAACCTCAAGATGAATGTAGTATATGTGGATGCTACGGATAGATTCCTGGAGCGCCTCAAGGGAGTTATCGATCCCGAAGAAAAGCGGCGCAGGATCGGGAACGAATTCGTGACTATCTTCGAAGAAGAGGCAAACAAGATTGGGAAGGTCGATTTCCTGGCGCAAGGGACACTCTATCCCGATGTCATCGAGAGCACCGCCACGGTGAGTCGGGAGTCGGCAACGATAAAGACCCACCACAATGTTGGCGGGCTTCCAGAGGTGATGAGGCTCAAGTTGATCGAGCCACTGCGCTATCTCTTCAAAGATGAGGTGCGGGAAGCAGGCACGGCTCTGGGGCTTCCTGAGGAGATGGTCTGGCGGCAGCCCTTCCCCGGCCCCGGCCTTGCGATTCGGATCATCGGCGAGGTGACAAGGGAGCGGCTGGAGATGCTGCGCGCCGCCGACTGGATCGTGATGAATGAGATCAAAAAGGCAAATCTCTATCGCCAACTCTGGCAGAGTTTTGCGGTGCTGACTCCCCTTAAAAGCGTGGGCGTCATGGGGGATCTTAGAACCTACAAGTATACCGTTGCCATCCGGGCAGTGACCTCCGAGGATGCCATGACTGCAGATTGGGCTCGCCTTCCTTATGATCTCCTGGGCCGCATCTCCAACCGCATCGTCAACGAGGTGGAAGGAGTTAACCGGGTGGTCTACGACATCTCCTCCAAGCCGCCGGCGACGATTGAGTGGGAGTGAGTTGGGGGCAATGCAATTTACGTTGGCCGCCCGCATGGTCGCCGGGTCAAAATTGTGGTAAAGAAAGACTTAGAGCCGCCAAAGGTGATCACTGCTGCTGATTAGGGGATGAAAATGGAATACGAATACGATCCTGAGACGGATACCAGACAAGTGCCCATCTGCTGGTTCCGGCTTGTCCAGGTTAGGAGGCGACCCTGAAAATATTAGTTATTGGCAGTGGAGGCAGGGAGCACGCCCTGGTCTGGAAGCTGGTCCAGAGTCCCCGGGCTAAAGAGATTTATGTTGCTCCAGGCAATGCCGGCACGGCTCAAATCGCCCGTAACCTGGATATTGGCCCTACTGATATAGAGTCGATAGTCAAGATAGCTTGCCAAAAGGGCATTGACCTTGCCGCTGTCGGGCCTGAATCTCCGCTGGCTTTGGGGGTCGTTGATGCTCTGGAGAGGGAAGGCATCCCGACATTTGGTCCCAGCAGAGACGCAGTCTTAATCGAGTCCAGCAAAGTATTCGCCAAGGAGCTGATGCAAAAATACTCCATACCCTGCGCCCGAAGCGCCAGTCCGGCTTCTTTTAAGGACGCCTGTGATTATGTCAAGAAGCAGCCCGCTCCCCTGGTGGTCAAGGCCGATGGGCTTGCCGCCGGCAAGGGTGTCATCGTCGCCGCCTCGGAAGAGCAGGCCATTGAAGCGCTAGATGACATAATGGAAAAACGAATATTCGGCGATGCCGGAGATCAAGTCTTGATTGAGGAATGCCTCGTCGGCAGGGAGGTCAGCCTGCTGGCCTTCACCGATGGGGAGGCTGTGGTCCCTATGATCCCCGCCTGCGATTACAAGCGAGCGCTCGACGGCGACCAGGGCCCCAACACCGGGGGGATGGGGGGCTACAGTCCCGCGGAGTTCTTCACTCCTGAGCTCGAAGAGCAGGTTCTGGAAACCATCATCAAACCGGCAATAAGAGGCATGGCACAGGAAGGGAAACCGTACAAGGGGGTGATTTATGCCGGCCTGATGATAACCGCGGAAGGACCGAAGGCATTGGAGTTCAACGCCCGCTTCGGCGACCCCGAAACCCAGGTGATTCTGCCGTTACTTCAGACTGACCTGGTAGACATCATGGAGGCGGTTATCGAGGGGACTCTATCCCGAATAAATATCGAATGGAGCGATGATGCCTGTGTAGGGGTGGTGATGGCCTCAGCAGGATACCCGGGCAGTTACCAGACGGGCTTTCCCATCAGCGGGCTGGGCGAAGTCGATCAAGGTATACTCATCTTTTATGCCGGGACAAGGGAACAAGGGGGTAACCTAGTCACCTCCGGGGGGCGGGTGCTCACTGCGGTCGCCACGGGGAAGACGCTCGCCGATGCCAGGGCTAAGGTTTATCGCAATCTACCGCGAATCAGCTTCGAGGGGTGTTACTACCGCAGGGATATTGCCGCCCCCTAAGGATCGAAAATGAAAAACCTAAGTATCGGCATTCCGAGAGGCCTTTTCTACTACCGCTATTTCCCTTTCTGGAGGACTTTCTTCGAGGAATTGGGGGCGGAAGTGGTCGTCTCTCCGCCGACCGATAAGAAGATACTGGACTACGGACTTCGCTGTTTGACGGATGAGATTTGCCTGCCGGTGAAGGCTTTCTGCGGCCAGGCGGCCTCCTTGAAGGGAAAATGCGATTTTGTCTTAATTCCCTCTATCTATAGCCTGGAGAAAAATGTTTACAACTGCCCGAAATTCATCGGTTTGCCAGATTTGATAAGAGCAGCGATTCCGGAGGCGCTCCCCATTCTGGATCCGGATGTTGATCTGGATAAAGGGAATTTCTACTTCACCCTTTACACCCTGGGACGTCGTTTTACCTCCAACCCATTGAAAATTAAGAGAGCTATCGATAAGGCAGCAAAATCTCAGGAAGAATTTGAAAAAACTATATATAGTCGAGAGTCGAGAGTCGAGAATCAAGAGTCCGGGGGAAGGGGACTCCAGATTCCAGACTCCAGACTCCAGACTCCAGACTCCAGACTCCAGATTGCCGTGGTTTCCCATCCCTATCTGATTCACGATGAATATCTCAACCATCGCCTGATTCCTCACCTCGAAGGGATGGGAGCGAAGGTTCTATTCCCGGAAATGATAGCGAGCAAGAAACTTCGAGCCGCTCTTTATCATATTACGGATCGTCCTTATTGGACTTGCGAAGACGAGATAATTGGAGCCGGCGCCTGTTTCATTGAAAATCAGGATGTCGATGGAATAGTCTCTCTCAATGCCTTTGGTTGCGGGCCCGACTCGGTGATGATAGACCTCGTCCGGAACTATGCCCGGAGGTTTGGAAAACCATTCTTGCAGATCGTACTTGATGAGCACACCTCAGATACCGGTTTGCTCACCCGGCTGGAGGCCTTTCTGGACACCATTCGTCCGAGGAAGAGGAATCACCATGAGCACGAGTCGAGAGTTGAGAGTCGAGAGTCGA
>QLUN01000034.1 GCA_018725455.1 Chloroflexota bacterium | reverse complement strand
TGATTGGCGCCAAAAAAGAAAGCCCCCGTAACCGACCGGGCGGTTGCAGGGGCTTAATAACAAAAAAAATCGGCAGCGACCTACTCTCCCACCAAGCTTCCCTGGCAGTACCATCGGCGCAGAGGGGCTTAACTTCCGTGTTCGGAATGGGAACGGGTGGTACACCCTCGCTATAGCCACCGAAAAGTAAAACAGTGATAACTGAACATGTTGTGGTTGCTTTAGTAGATGAATCGTTACGGATCAAAAAGTAATGATCAAGCCGCACGGCTGATTAGTACCGGTAAGCTCCATGTGTTGCCACACTTCCACACCCGGCCTATCTACGTCGTAGTCTACAACGAGCCTTCAGGTGGGGTTATCCCCACGGGATATCTTATCTTGGGGTGGGCTTCCCGCTTAGATGCTTTCAGCGGTTATCCCTGCCGAACGTGGCTACCCTGCCATTGCCGCTGGCGCGACAACAGGAACACCAGTGGTTCGTCCATTCCGGTCCTCTCGTACTAGGAACAGATCCCCGCAAATATCCTACGCCCACAGCAGATAAGGACCAAACTGTCTCACGACGTTTTAAACCCAGCTCACGTACCGCTTTAATTGGCGAACAGCCAAACCCTTGGGACCTGCTTCAGCCCCAGGATGCGATGAGCCGACATCGAGGTGCCAAACCTCCCCGTCGATATGAACTCTTGGGGGAGATAAGCCTGTTATCCCCGGAGTACCTTTTATCCGTTGAGCGACGACCCTTCCATCCGGAATCGCCGGATCACTAAGACCTACTTTCGTACCTGCTCGACTTGTCAGTCTCGCAGTCAAGCTCCCTTATGCCTTTACACTCCACGGCTGGTTTCCAATCAGCCTGAGGGAACCTTCGCGCGCCTCCGTTACTCTTTAGGAGGCGACCGCCCCAGTCAAACTACCCACCAGACAATGTCCCTGACCCGGATTACGGGCCGAGGTTAGAAATCTGAAATAATCAGGGTGGTATTTCAAGGATGACTCCACGAAAACTAGCGTCTCCGCTTCAATGTCTCCCACCTATCCTACACAAATTATCACAAACTCCAATGCCAAGCTATAGTAAAGGTTCACGGGGTCTTTCTGTCTTGCTGCGGGTAATCGGCATCTTCACCGATGTTACAGTTTCGCTGAGCCCCTGGTTGAGACAGTAGGGAAATCGTTACGCCATTCGTGCAGGTCGGAACTTACCCGACAAGGAATTTCGCTACCTTAGGACCGTTATAGTTACGGCCGCCGTTTACCGGGGCTTCGATTCGCAGCTTCGCACTTACGCACTAACCACTCCTCTTAACCTTCCGGCACCGGGCAGGCGTCAGACCATATACCGCGTCTTGCGACTTCGCATAGTCCTGTGTTTTTAGTAAACAGTCGCTCCCCCCATTTCTCTGCAACCCCTCTAAGCTCCGCAAGCTATAAATAGTCGCTTCACCAAGAAGGGCACACCTTCTCCCGAAGTTACGGTGTTATTTTGCCGAGTTCCTTAACCAGAGTTCTCTCAAGCACCTTAGGATACTCTCCCTGCCTACCTGTGTCGGTTTGCGGTACGGTCATTGCTCTAACTCGCTACGAGGCTTTTCCTGGCAGCATGGGATCAACCACTTTGTGGGCTTGCGCCCTCGTCATCACGCCTCAGCGTTTACAGAAGAACGGATTTGCCTGCTCTTCCCGCCTGCACGCTTAAACCGGGACTTCCAACACCCGGATGGCCTACCCTTCTGCGTCCCCCCTTCACTCAATCGCTAAAACAACGGCACGGGAATATTAACCCGTTTCCCATCGACTACGCCTCTCGGCCTCGCCTTAGGGGCCGGCTAACCCTGGGCAGATTGACTTGACCACAGGAAACCTTAGGCTTTCGGTGTGCGGGGTTCTCACCCGCATTTGCGCTACTCGTGTCAGCATAAGCTCTTGTGGGACCTCCAGCACTCCTTGCGGTGTACCTTCAACGGCTACCACAATATTCTCCTACCACTCCATCATACAAAATGAAATCCGCAGCTTCGGTGGCATGCTTAGCCCCGTTGAATTTTCGGCGCAGACCCACTCGACCAGTGAGCTATTACGCTTTCTTTGAAGGATTGCTGCTTCTAAGCCAACCTCCTGGTTGTCTGGGCAGTTCCACATCCTTTACCACTTAGCATGCACTTAGGGACCTTAACCGGCGGTCTGGGCTCTTTCCCTCTCGACCACGAATCTTATCACCCGTAGTCTGACTCCCAAGCTTGAGCTTGACGGTATTCGGAGTTTGACAGGGTTTGGTAATCCGGTGAGGACCCCTAGCCCAATCAGTGCTCTACCTCCGCCAGTCATCACTTGAGGCTATACCTAAATATATTTCGGAGAAAACCAGCTATTCCCGAGTTTGATTAGCCTTTCACTCCTAGCCACAGCTCATCCAAGCAGTTTTCAACCTACAATAGTTCGGGCCTCCACGAAGTGTTACCTCCGCTTCACCCTGGCCATGGCTAGATCACTCGGCTTCGGGTTTACCCCATGCAACTATGCGCCCATTTAAGACTCGCTTTCGCTACGGCTCCACCTCACGGCTTAACCTCGCTGCATAAGGTAACTCGCTGACTCATTATGCAAAAGGCACGCGGTCACACTGTCCGAAGACATAGTGCTCCCACTGCTTGTAAGCAGACGGTTTCAGGATCTATTTCACTCCCCTCACGGGGTTCTTTTCACCTTTCCCTCACGGTACTGGTTCACTATCGGTCACCGGGTAGTATTTAGCCTTGGAAGATGGTCCTCCCTGATTCCCACGGGGTTTCACGTGTCCCGTGGTACTTGGGGACACCCTAGGGTGACGCAAAATTTCGCATACCGGGCTATCACCGTCTCTGGCCGGCCTTTCCAGACCATTTTGCTATCTCTTGTCAATCCCAGATCGGGGCCCCACAACCCCATAACACCTGTGCTATGGTTTGGGCTGCTCCGCGTTCGCTCGCCACTACTGACGGAATCTCAATTGATTTCTACTCCTGGGGGTACTGAGATGTTTCACTTCCCCCCGTTCGCTTCATGTGCCTATCTATTCAGCACATGATGACCAGGTTCTACCTGGACGGGTTGCCCCATTCGGAAACCTCCGGATCAAAGCCTGTTAGCGACTCCCCGAAGCTTATCGCAGCTTGCCGCGTCCTTCATCGCCTCCCGGTACCAAGGCATCCACCGTCTGCCCTTAATAGCTTGACCAAATATCTTCCTAATACGCTTGATCGACTCAGCTACTAAAAGACTTCAACACAACATATTCAATTATCAAAGATCTTAACAACTTTAACAACTACCAGCTGCTTGCCGTTAGTCGTAAACTGCAAAACTCTCTGTCACCAACTAAAACTACACACCTGGTGGAGGTGAACGGGATCGAACCGATGACTTCCTGCGTGCAAGGCAGGCGCTCTCCCAGCTGAGCTACACCCCCAATCTGATAGTGGTGGGCCTAACTGGACTTGAACCAGTGACCTCACGCTTATCAGGCGTGCGCTCTAACCGGAACTGAGCTATAGGCCCGTTTGCGCAATCTCTCAAAACTAAGCAGAAAATAAAAGCGCGGGATTGACCCCGTTCGACAACTAATGCCGAACTTCCTTCTAAAGGAGGTGATCCAGCCGCAGGTTCCCCTACGGCTACCTTGTTACGACTTCACCCCAATTACTAATCATTCCTTGGCGGCCTACCTCCCTTGCGGGTTAGCCCAACCGCTTCTGGAACAACCAACTTTCGTGGTGTGACGGGCGGTGTGTACAAGGCCCGGGAACGTATTCACCGCGGCATGCTGATCCGCGATTACTAGCGATTCCAACTTCATGGAGTCGAGTTGCAGACTCCAATCCGGACTGAGACCGGCTTTATGAGATTAGCTCGGCATCGCTGACTCGCTGCTCTCTGTACCGGCCATTGTAGTACGTGTGTAGCCCTGGACATAAAGGCCATGAGGACTTGACGTCATCCCCACCTTCCTCCGGTTTGACACCGGCGGTCCCTCTAGAGTGCCCAACTTAATGATGGCAACTAAAGGCAAGGGTTGCGCTCGTTGCGGGACTTAACCCAACATCTCACGACACGAGCTGACGACAGCCATGCAGCACCTGTCTCCGGGTTCTTCCTAATAGAAAGCACTCCCTCCTTTCAAAGGGATTCCCGGGATGTCAAGCCCAGGTAAGGTTCTTCGCGTTGCGTCGAATTAAACCACATACTCCACCGCTTGTGCGGGCCCCCGTCAATTCCTTTGAGTTTTAACCTTGCGGCCGTACTCCCCAGGCGGTGCACTTAATGCGTTAGCGACGACACAGACAGGGTCAATTCCTGCCTACATCTAGTGCACATCGTTTACAGCTGTGGACTACCAGGGTATCTAATCCTGTTTGCTCCCCACGCTTTCGCGCCTCAGCGTCAGTATCCGTCCAGAAGATCGCCTTCGCCACCGGTATTCCTCCCGATATCTACGAATTTCACCTCTACACCGGGAATTCCATCTCCCCCGCCGGTACTCAAGCCCGATAGTTTCAAATGCACTTCACACGATTGAGTCGTGGGCTTTCACATCTGACTTGCCGGGCCGCCTACGCGCCCTTTACGCCCAGTAATTCCGATTAACGCTCGCACCCTCCGTATTACCGCGGCTGCTGGCACGGAGTTAGCCGGTGCTTCCTTTGAAGGTACCGTCAAACCTGACGGCTATTAACCGCCAAGCATTTCTTCCCTCCCGACAGAGCTTTACAACCCAAAGGCCTTCTTCACTCACGCGGCGTCGCTGCGTCAGGGTTGCCCCCATTGCGCAATATTCCTCACTGCTGCCTCCCGTAGGAGTCTGGTCCGTGTTTCAGTTCCAGTGTGGCGGATCATCCTCTCAGACCCGCTAACCATCGTCGCCTTGGGGAGCCGTTACCTCGCCAACTAGCTAATGGTACGCAAGCCCCTCCCTCTACGGTAACTTTATCAAGAGGTTACCTTTCCTCCAATAACTCGCATTATCGGAGATTATTCGGTATTAGCAGCCCTTTCGAACTGTTATCCCCAATAAAGGGGTAGGTTACTTACGCGTTACTCACCCGTGCGCCACTCTACTCAGGGCCGAAACCCCTTTCTCGTTCGACTTGCATGTGTTAAGCACGCCGCCAGCGTTCAATCTGAGCCAGGATCAAACTCTCCAGTTTGATCTATATCACCAACCGCTTAAGCTAAACGGCTGACTTACTCTACTGCTTATTCCAATCACTACACCAAAATAACCCGAGCGCAACAACCAGCCTTAATCGCCGGATGATGCCGCAATCGGTCGTCAATGATGCCGTGACCGGACTTGCAACTTAGGGCCCATCACTTAAATTCTCTGCTTAGTTTTCAAAGATCGCGCAGCCCACCGGGTAACCCGAAGAGCAAGGGGCTATGTTATCCCAAACAACCACGACTGTCAATTATTTTTTTGTCTTATTTTTTTGTCTTGTTTCAAGTACAGACATCGAAGTCGATTAACCCAGGGATTGCGGGGAGCTGATTATCTCCCTGTAACCTCTAGGTTCGGCCGATCACTCAGGTAACCGGCATCGAACTGCATTCGATCGCGCCAACTTCAGGATGACCGTGGTTGCCTTGCGGTTACTTCACGCGCCCGGTGGTTTCCAGTTGCCAGACCCCAAAGGTTTCGATACATTCGGCCTTAGCTAAAGCTGGATACCCGCAACGAGGCGCCCGCATGACCAGGCGCGAGGAGGTTAAGTAGCCGGGTTATGTAACCGACTAGTAACGCCGTCATGCGGGATGAATCGGCGCCGCAAAATGTGAAGTTATTGCTGAGTGCGCCCCAAACACCGCAACCGCTCACCAGGCCGAGAGTTGCCGACCAGTCCCCAGGGAGTATAAACGACTAATATGAGGCGTTTTTTTGTCGATCCCAAATGTATTAAAGACCGAAAAGCCGAGCTGCGGGGTAGCGACGCCAGCCATCTGTACAATGTTCTACGCCTTAAAGACGGGGATTTAATCGAGCTCTTCGACGGCGGCGGACGGGTTTACCAAGCACAAATCAACAGCGGCGGCCGTGACCAGGTAAATTTGACCCTGCTGGGCGTTGACGATGCTCCCCCAGCCGGCTTGTCCATCAGCTTGGGGCAGGCGATGCTCAAAAACAAAAAAATGGAACTGATCGTCCAAAAGTGCACGGAGTTAGGGGTAAAATCAATCCATCCTTTTATTTCCAGCCACAGCAAGGCTGCCGCTCCCGATCAAGAAAAAATTCGGCGCTGGCAGCGCATCATCCTGGAGTCTTGCAAGCAATGCAACCAGCCCTACCCGCCAGCTTGCCATCCGGCCCACCCCCTAACCGATATCCTGACCGGCGCCAGCACCGGCGCCAGCGCCGGCGCCACCGACTTTGATCTCCGCCTGATTTGCTGGGAAAAGCCGGAAGCCCCGCCTTTGCGCCAGGTTGTCGAAAAAACCTTCAACCCAGACTCAATCCTGGTGTTGACCGGGCCGGAAGGTGGCTTCAGTTCCGGTGAGATCAAGCTGGCTCGAGCCGCCGGCTTTCTCCCCGTGGGTTTGGGCCCCCGAATTCTGCGGGCGGAAACCGCCGCCATCGTCATTATCGCCCTACTGCAATACATTTTTAACGATTTGCAGAGCACAGGCCACCTTGAATAATTGCTTTTTCGTCCAATCTCTGCGTTATGCTCAAAAAATTATCCTCGGAATATCAACTATATGCCTGCGGTAATTTTTTTCGCATGCCTTGATCTTGAACGAAAAATCTAATTATTCAAGATACCCTACAGATTAGGGGCTGCGATGGGATTTGCGCCAAAGCCGCAGCAGGTTGGCTCGCGCCTCCGCGTCCGCGACTGAGGCAATCAGCCGGGAAAATTGCCCCTCCTCCGCCGACGAAATCAACATCCCCGTGGAAGGACCGGTCGGTTGGTCGACCAACCTCGATCTCTCAGCGATCAACTCGCCAAAACTTGCCGCTTCTTGCTTAATTTCATGATCCAGGGAGGGATCGAGACGAAAACGGATGGCGGAGATCCAAGCCTCTTCCGGTACCCCTTGATTGATCTTGTCAAGCAGGGTCGTTGTTGCAAACTGTAACTGCTGGCTCCAAACCGGATCGACCACCCGAACCCACAAAACCGCATCCCGAATCACTTCCGGTCGGGCAACGGCGGCGATTTCTCTGCCGACCAACTTCGGCCAGGCAATAAAAACGGTGTGTTGCGCCAAACGCCACCGCCATTTTTTGGCCACCGCCAGGCGGCCCAGCAAACCGCCGACCGGGTCGGCAAACCGGGCTTGCCGACCCGGTCGGCAAGCCGGCTCCTCGCCTAATCCACCAGTTCCTGCTTTAGCGAAAAATTCATTCATCTCCCGATTGCCACGGCCTGCCCCTTGGTTTGGGCCACTTTTTTTCGCCCTCATCTTTAACAAATCCTGCCAGATTAAATTTTGTTCGCGGTTTTTTTGCGTCCCGTCATCAAAATTCCCGCTTGTCGTTCCTTCCACAACATAAACAAGCCTTGCCGCTTTGCCAAGAAGTCATTATAAGGAGCGGTTGTAAATTCAAGTTTCCGCTACTTTTACGCCTGCGAACCTAGGGTCGTGTCAAGGCTAAGATGACGCATCTCGCTTGCCCTTTTTCACGCCTGCTGCGTTACGACTTGACTCACATAGCCTGGGCTATGCTCATCAAGCCGTGCCTTGCAGGCGTAAAAAATGACGGCGCGATATTACG
>QLUN01000033.1 GCA_018725455.1 Chloroflexota bacterium | reverse complement strand
CGGGCGGCGACATCGGCGCTGCGCTCGGCCGGCGGGGGGAGGGCGAGGTCGCTTGTCGAACGCAGAACCCAGTGAGAACCGCCTGCCCATCAAGCGGCCTCCGCGAGGGAAGGTAGCGAGAATGGAGCAAAAGTTGATGACATGAAGTGACGTAGAGAGGTAAGCTAGTGACAACGATTGACGGCTTCGTGGTTGGAGGGCACTGGGTGAAGGCTGGCGATTACGTGTTCTCAGAACGCTTCAAGCAGCGTCCGATCGGGAAAACCTTCGGGTCGGTTCGAAGCTTCATCCCATTGCGCACCGCTTCTGGCCCGCAATGGGCGGAGTCGGAGCTTGAGGCGAAAGCCATCCAGCAATTCGCATTCCAGCCCTATATCTACGACATATTCACCCAGCCCATCATAGATATGGAAGAGAACTCAACCGGGCGCACATACACGCCGGATATCCTCGTCCAACTGTCAGAAGCTGGGGCGCCGCCAACGCGAAGATTCGTGATTGAAGTCAAGCGAAAGGAAGCTTTGGGCTTACTGAGCGAAGCGGACAGGCAGCGTATCGGCATTGGACGGCGCTTCGCCAAAGCCATCAATGCAGAGTTTCGGATCCTAACTGAAGTCGAGATCGAAACACCGTATCTCGCCAACGTTCAAATGCTCGAATCCCATCTGTCAGAAAGCCCCAACATCGGCTGGAGCGAGTTGCTGCAAATCGTCGAGCAAGGGCCTGTGATCTGGGGCGATGCTGCAAAACAGCTTGTCGCCATGAACATATCGAGACCTGATGCCCGGACCGCGATCGAAATGGCAATCGCGTTCAGAGTCGTCAACTGCGACCTGTCTCTCCCCATCGGCGAACACTCGATCCTCAGCAAGCCGGAATATGTCAGCCACCGCGCCAGGTGGCAGAAGGATCCATTCCTCATGGCAGTCTATCGCGCTAATGATGGCGCGACGATCGCCACCTGAGCCTCAACATGAAATTGATCAACCTGCACTCTGGAACAACTCTCAAGTTCGGCGGCGAAACCGTTCGTATCGAGCGCATAGCCGATTTCGACACGGTGGTTGTGAGCGACGGACAGCAAAGAATCCAAAGAGTCCCGCTCGTCGATATCTTGCGGTCCCAGGAAAACCAGGGACCCGCATCGGACGCCAAATTGGATCCAACCCGACAGGCTAAGGTAAACGCTTACGCCAAAGCCTTCGCCAACGTCCTGGACCCTACAAACCGAAATACGAGGCGGGTCAAAGAAGCCGCCAACATACTCGGCATCTCGCTGTCCTCAGCCTATCGCGCGCTTTCCCGATACGATGCATCCGGCTCAATCGACGAGCTGCCCCCACCCACCCGACCTGGCGGGAGGGGGAAGTCCCGCATCGACCCAGAGGCCGAGAAAGTCATTCAGCATCATCTCAAAACAAAGCATCCGGGCCCGACGCGAGTGTCGCGCTCGCTGTTCATTCGCAAGCTTAAACAGGCGTTGCACGAGCGCGGACTTACGGTGGCCGACGGCACCCTGTGGACCCGCCTCAATCGCTATGACCCAGGCCCCCCACGAAATACAAGGCGCAACCGGAGCCAGGGACTCCCTACAAAGGAGCTCCTGAGCGCATACTACCCAGCTACCCAGCGTCCCCTCGAAATCGTCCAAGTCGATCACTGGCGAGCAGACGCTGAAATCGTCTCCGAAGACCGGCTAAGCGTCATCGGGCGTTTTACGCTAACAATCGGAATCGATGTCCATACGCGCATGATCTACTGCGCTCATGTGGGCCTTCATGCCCCGGGATCCATCCCTTTCGGGCTCGCTATGATCAACGGCATGACCCGCAAACATGGCCTTGCAGAGAGACTCGGAATCGATCTGACACTGCCGATGGCAGGCGTTCCCAAGACTTTCCATCTCGACAATGCTGGTGAGTTCACAGGCAATATGGTCGAAGAAGCATGCCGCAAATTCAGCATCAGACTTAGCCTTCGGCCAGTGGAAAGCGCCGAATACGGATGTCACATCGAACGACTGCTCGGCACATTCGCGACACGGTTCAAAAGCCTCCCCGGAGCAACGGGTGCCAATGTTCACGAACGCAGCACTCTCGAGCCCGAACTGACTGCTGCAATGACGCTGGAAGAAATGGAGCGTCAGATCTGGCTTCTGATCGAGGAGTATCATCACACCCCTCACTCAGCGCTCGGCGGGAAAACCCCTCTCGGAGCCTATCAGAGTCACTTTTTCGACAACGAGGGTCAGATCCGGCAACTCCCTAAATTCTTCGCCGATGACATCAACCTTTGGCTCTACTGGTGGCCGGTTGCATATCGCACTATCCGCCGGACCGGCGTACGATACGACGAACTCGACTATCTCTCAGACGAACTCGGGCCACTGCTCAGACGCAAAGATGATTGGGGCCAACGAAAATTCGAGATCCGAATTGACCCGCTAACGGCCAAGCACATCTACCTAAAGCATCCAGACGACAGCAACCGCTGGCTCAAGCTCGATTGCAAAATGATAGCGATGCCAGACGTGAGCCACGATGCGGTTAAAGATGCCATCAAGCAAGCAAGAGCAGAGCGGCGAAAGCCCGTTCCAGCAGTGATCCTCGAAATCCTGAAACGCCAGGAGCGGAACGTGGCCGACGCCAAAAAACTGACCAAAACGGCAAAGCGCAAGGCCGAAAAAATGCGCCAAGAAGAACGCATGCGGCACCACCAGGAAAAGATCAGCACATTCGGAGCGGCTGGTACTAGACCCCAACCAGCCTCGTTCGGCAGCCCTTCCAAACCATCACAGGAAACAACGTTCCTCAAGGAAAGCCAAGTCTCTCTCGACGAGCGCTTGGCGCAGATATCCGATGAAGATATCGACAACCTTCTGTAAGAATGGAGCATGCTCGACAACCCCAAACTCGATGATCGCATCAAGCCGTTCATGGACCTGGAAGGCCCAGAACGCATTCGGGCCGCATGGCCCTCAATCTGGATCAACACAGCCCAAGCAAAAAAGGCGCTACTGGAACTCGATGACCTTCTAATGGCACCGGACTCCTCGAAAGCTGCAGGACTTGTGATCAGCGGTGACTCGGATACGGGCAAGAGCAGGGTGATGGAACGGTTCGCCGAGATGCACCGTGTAGACGGAATTGATCCTGAAACCGAATATGCCCAGTTCCCCGTAATCTATGTCAGGGCACCCACATCCCCAAACCGCGGCGCCCTGCTCAAACTCATCCTCGACCAAATCGGGCAGCAAGTTAAGGGCATCTTTCGAGAGGAGGATATGCACCGACAGGTCGTAAAGATGCTGCGGGCGTGCGGAACTAAAGTGCTGATCATCGATGAACTTCAGCAAACAGAGCACCTCGCCGCAACCGCCACCGTCCGCGCCTTCCTTCGAGGGATCAAAGCACTCGTCAACGACACCGGCCGGCCCATAGCCGTCGGCGGCACACCCGACATCATCGACTTCATCCGGATAGAGCCCCAAGTCCGAAGTCGGTTTGACGACCTCCTCATGATGAAACCCATGACTGCTTCCGAGGAGCAGCTAACCATTCTCGCATTCGAACGGCTCCTACCTTTGCGCCGAGCATCCGACTTGCGATCAAACGCCGGCATTGTGGCAGCCATTCAAGGGTACAGTCTTGGTTACATCGGGCGCCTGTCGCGTCTCCTCCAAAAATCATGTGTTGCCGCCGTCCGAAGCGGGGAGGAGCGCCTCACCCTCTCGATCGTCGAGCAGGTTGGGCAACGCTCGCTAGCAACCTCCATCGACAACTTCCGATGAGCAGCACAGCACAGCCCCGCTGTCGGCAAGGCCCCGTAAAGCCTTGGCCGTATCGGACCGCCGTGCGCTCTGGTGAGAGCCTGTCCAGCTGGATTGCAAGACTGGCCGGCGGCTTGGAAGTTCGCCCCGGCACGCTTCTGAGCTTCGCCTTCGGCACCAAACAGATCGTCGCTCGACAGGATCTTGATCGACACCCGCCTAACGAAGTCCTCGAGCGGTTGGCATTCGGAGCCTCAACCTCCGTCGAGACGCTAAAGTCGGCAACCATCGCCAGATACGCCGAAGCAATTGCCGGCGAAATCCCACATAAAGGGCGAGCGCGGTGGCTGATGCCAACAAGCCAGGTGACAAGTGGTCAGGGCCGATTCAGCCAGCAATTCTGTCCGCTATGCCTAGGTGAACCCGGCGGCGCCTATATGAGACTGTACTGGCGCCTCGCGTTCGCGGTGGTTTGCCCGCAACACGGCGTCGAACTGGCAGACAGATGCGGACAATGCCAAGCGCCCGTGCGCCACTTCGTTTCCAGTAACGTAACCGCGTGCTGGAAATGCGGCGAGAACCTGGCTCACAGCGCGACCGCCGCGGCGCGGGAGGGACTGATCTCACATCAACGGCAACTGTATTTTGCGGCAGAACGTGGATGGGGCTTCATGGGCAGGCAAGCTATCGGCTCGCTGCCGCTGTTCGACATCACACGACAGTTGGCAGTGCTGTGCTTTCGCGGGAAGCGATCTCACCAGCTACGTACTGTCCTCGCCCACAGATATGGCATCAACCCTGAGCCTTATGAACCAACGGCCCAGAGGGCTCCGTTTGAGTATCTGCCACATTCGGAACGCCTGCGCCTCTTCGACTCCGTCGCGAGACTTATGGAAGCTTGGCCCGTGAATATGTGGGTGCTGTGCGAGGATGCAGAGCTATACCGCTCGTTCGCAATCGTCGACATGCCAACCATTCCCTACCTGTTTCAGGAAGCCATTCGTCCCCTCGATCGCACGCCATACAAGGCCACAGAAGACGAAGTTGCCGCCGCAGCTCGTTGGTTGCGAAGAACGGAAGGAGCCGCTTCCTATAGCAGGCTGCGCGAGCTCTGCGGCGAGAGCCGATTGGCGCTCTACAGGAACAAGGATATCCTGCGGCAGAGTTCCAAACTGTCCCGATTCCAAAGTCTGGTCAACCGTGAGGGGCCTGCCACATAAACCTGGATAGCAAGTCCCGAAGACGCTGCGCATAGTGAGCCGCATCGCTCCAGCACGCACTGCTCCGGTTCATCGCCTCCAAGCGCAAGCCCGTCAAGACGGCTTTGGGCGACCGCCATTTCCCATCCTGATTGTACAAGATCTCATAGATCTGCTCCTTCTGCTCCAAACGCAGCGGACGCCCGTTCAAATCTGCAAGCGCCCCCAGGCTCCTCGGGTTTGCAGGGGTCGAGCCCGCGTCTGCGATGACCACCTGCCAACCAGTCGCAGGGTGTATGAGGAGGCAAACCAATGCATCATCCCCCTCCGGGTTTTTCTCGATCGACACCTCCATACCCAACGACCCCGCCGCAGACACGATCGCTGCATGCGTCTTTGCCAGGGCATCTGCCTTCTCACGATCCATCAACCGGTCGCTCGGGGCCTCCTTAGTGCGTCTGAGGGGAGATTGTCGGCGCCGGATGATGGTGTGAGCCTGATCAGCATCGCCGTGCGCGTTGGCATCACTCGTCGATCCTTCAGCTGCTGCAAAGTCAGAACCAGCGAACCTGGAGCGTTGGCCCGCCTCGCCGTTTCTGTCGACTTCCTCGGTGATCGCAATCGCCGAAAAGTCTGCCAACGAAATCGCAGCCGTCCGAACCTCGCGGGTAGGAGAACGGGTTCCCGGAACCGTCCCGGTTGTCAGCGTCAGATCTGCTGCGGCCGTGACTGTGGCCGGTGGCATGCCAGCTTGCGAGATGTCCAAAGTGTTTGAGGCGCCCGATCTATGGATAACAATTTTCGAGAAAGACGGGCGAAGCTGCATCCCTAGGATCTGGGTCACGACAAATCGCCTGTATCCAGTGTGGGTTGTCACCCAATTTCCTTCGAAAGTCATCTCGATCGGCTCTGCAAAGGGCCACGACATGTCCAACGGCACGCCAGCCAGTGCATCATCAAATGGGGCCCTGCCGAGCCGCCTAAACGGCGCCCGAGCAGCGGTTGCCAACCTGCTATCCGAGACGAGCATAGCGCACATAAACGCCTCTTCCTGTCGCAAAGCTCTCGATGCGTAGAGGTGGCAAACTCCGGTGTCGCGCTCAAATCTGCTCCGTCGGATATCGAACAAAGGAGGCTTGCTGCCGCGGAAGTGGTGAATCGAACCCAGCACCAAATCCATCAAAAAGGAGGAGCTGACCCCGAACAGCACTCGAAAAACCTCTCCGATAGGCAACCACGCCAACTTGACCGACGAGGAGTCTCCCGGATCCACATAGTTCAACGACAGCAGATACCCGGCAACCAGCCTGTTGACAGGCAAAGCCGGCCGTCGCTGCACCATTCCGACAGGGCCTGGCGCTCCCGTGATCAACTCTTGCCCAATTGCGGTGACCTGCGCCGTCACACGCTTGGCCCCAGCCCGAGTATATTCCTGTTTACCCTCCTTCCAAATGGTCCCGCCAACAAGGAGGTCGATTTGCCCGCAGCTGACAAAGATGTGGTAAGGACGCACCCACTCACCGTCCGTCGGTTCCGCATCAGCCAACAGGACCTCGATCTCTGGTTCAGGTGACACGCCAGGGCCGCGCCTGATCCTGCCCAAGGCAATCACTTCGACGGGTGTGCCAAATGCTTCAAACGGTCCAATGCATACATCCGTCATTCGATAGGCGCCTGGCTAGGAAGGCTTCGAAAAGCTCACCCAGGTTATCGATCAGTCGAACCCGAGCATGCCTCCCCCAACCTTGCTGCAATCTCGCTACAGACTTGCTGTCCCGCGGCAGCCTGTGCTGTCCCAGAACGTGTCAATGACAGGCCTGCCAGTAAATCACTTTCGAAAATGGCAAACATCGCCGCGAGAACCGAACCAAACAGCCGCCAGAACGCCTGGCACGGCTCAACAGACGGCATCAAAGCCCATAGGCCAGTTTCAACTCGTCATGCTTCGAGCAGCCGCGACACTGACCACATGCCCATTCCCCCGTATGGCAGGAGAAGGTCCACCCCAGGATCTCCCTTGGCAGTCTAGCTCGTCTTATTCACCGGCGGTGGTCAGAAGGGTTGGCGGAATGGCAAAACTTTTGGGCGTCAGTCGAAACACACTGAGCAGGGCCCTAGGCCGCCGGCCCGACTACATTCGGCTGAGCAAGGCTCAAGCCGCCGAGGTTGAACAGCTTGCTGACCAGATCAGCGCATCGGCTGACAACATGTGTCGCAAGCTGGACGAAACCATCAAGAAAATAGACCGCGTCACCTCGCCTGAGTACATTGAGGAGCGAGCGCGGGTGATCGCAGCGGAGCTTGCAGCCAACCCTATCGAGTTCGATTGGGATGCTGTCAGGGAGGTGCTACGCAAGCAGGCACCGTTTGGCATCAACTGACGGCGATCTGCGCGCCGAACCTGCCGACAGCGCAGCTTGCTGCAATCAACGACGCCTTGCAGGGCAGCTCTCGGCAGCGCGCATTACCGCGCTGCTGAGGCAAAAGGCAAACCGAGGCGCTAGGGTCCAGGCTCGTTCAGAGCCAGAAGGCGATGGCTGCGGCGAGGTGGACGGCTGAGAGGAAGTTTCGGGCCAGCTTGTCGTAGCGGGTAGCGACCCGGCGGAAGTCTTTGAGGCGGCAGAACATGGCCTCGACCCGCCAGCGGTCCTTATAGCGGCGCTCATCATATTGGATCGGCCGCTTGCGATTGCGTCGGCCGGGGATGACCGGGATCGTGTCCTGGGCCTTCAGCGTGGCGCGGAGCTTGTTGGCGTCGTAGCCGCGGTCGGCGATCATCCGCTTCATGCGAACAGCGTCTTCAACG
>QLUN01000032.1 GCA_018725455.1 Chloroflexota bacterium | reverse complement strand
CAGCTTCTCTAAATCATTCCCTAACCTTCCGCTTAACTGCCTCTGCTCCGCCAGAGCCAAAGCAAGGTTGGACGCTCTATACGAAGAGTGTGGGTATCTGGTTCTCAATCCGGGAGTGGGCTGCAAAATCTACACTCGGAGTGAGTATGTGCTGAGTGCTCTGGTGCTTTTATTTTCCTATGTCATCACCTCCTTACTTTCATGGCCTTCATTCTTTGTGCTCGGTTCTATGGTATGCGTGTCGACATGGCTGCCACAGCCTCCGCATTCCCCACCACAGCTACTCAGAAACAGCTTCTGTCTTAAGCCCCATCCTACCTCAATTGCCATAATTCTGGCTGTCTCACCAATTCTAAGTTGAGTTAACACCATTAGCACCTATCCCGGCTTCGCTATATCAAATAAAGCTCATCTGTTATTTTTACTGAGGTCTGCCCAATCAGCTCTTCCCTAGTCTAAACATCTTAGTGCCGCATGTTGGGCAAACACCCTGTGTCGCCGGCTTCCCATTCTTCAGGGTAACCCGCTCGGGGTTCTTTATCTCATTCTTGGTCCGGCACTTAAAGCAATATGCTTCCATTGACATTACCTCCTCGTATAATATGTTTTGTTGGAAGGGTTGGATTTAGGCGCTTCACATTCTCTTTTCCCTACGTTCGGGCTGCCGACAATGCTCACCTTTTTAAGGGCACTACTCTCTATGTGCCTCCCTTCCCCATGACAGACGCTACCGCATCTGCATCTGCCAAAGCCAAGGGTATTCCATATTTTCTGCCAGAGGGTCACCCTTATTCACCTCCCCACTAAATCGTTATTAAATATACTTATCATTTGCAATACGCCTTCAAAACATTATCTCTTGCCCCGGTGACACTCTGCGCAATAGCCGCTTACGCGGATCTCGGTCTCAGCAATATCAAAGTCTTTGGCCTCAGCAACATTTCTCTTTATGTAACGAGACAGGCGTTGATGAAATTCAATAACCTTGCCACAACTGAGACATACCATGTGGTGATGCTCACTGGATGCCTTCACCTCATAATGATGATGTCCCTCATCGAAATGAAGCTCATCGTTTAAGGGAGATAGGTAACCAGTTTATCTTTCCATGGCTAGGGTCAACCTGTATAGCTGCTTGTCATTTGTTCTCCCTCTCAACTTTTTTATTTTACTCTTTCAGCTACACTTATGCCGCTCGATTCGCTTAGAATTCCTTCTCGAAGCAGCGCGAGACCCGCCTCGCCGATGCAATCGAAGCCGCTGTTCCAGTAGAGACGACCGGAGAGTGCGACATGAGGAAAGGCAACGTAGCAGCCCTCCCAGAAAGGTGCTACCAGGTCGCGGTACAGAGGATCGCCGATGATGACATCGTATTGATGCTCCTTTACCAGTGCCGTCAAGTCGTCCTCACCATCGAGATACCTGTCAATCTCCTTCAGCAGTGCCTGGTCCACCCCGAAGAATGAGGCTACAGTTACATTGGTAATCCCCATATCCAGGCGCAGACAGTCGCGGACAGCATTACTGGTTACCTGCTCCCCGATTATGAGAGCGTTATGGACGCCGGCCACTGGCTCGCTGGCATTATGGGGTGCGGCCGGTTTACCATTGATGCCAAGCCACAACCGGATAGCATCAATAAAGGAACGGGTAGGCGCACTTCCGATAGGAATACCTGCCACATAGGGAATCTTATATTCGCTCTCCAGATACCGTGCTGCTTCAAGACCAGTACGGGATATCACGATATTCAATCGAGCCTGTGCTGACTGAGCAATGTCATCGAGTGTAGAGCCCATAGTCCAGCAGGAAACTATCCGGCACCCGGCACTGGATAATAGCGAGATAAGCTTCTCCACCTGTTGCCTGTTGCCGAGGTCAAGTGGGGTTGCCCCGATGATGTTGACACCGGTCTCAATGCTGATGGAAGCCGGTTTCACGAACCGTCGGGCTAACTCCATAAAAGCCAGGGACGCGCCGCGGTCGTAATAGTGCATACCATTGGTGTCGAATGTAAGCACCGGGAGCCCCGTCCTTTGCGAGAGAATATGGGCGAGAGCCTCGTAGTCCGTCCCTATAACCATTGGTGCCGGGCTACCGATGATGGCAACAAAACTCCGGCCCAGGATATGAGCAGCATTTTCGAGCCTGCCGAGCAGCTTCTTATCGTCTCCCAGCACGGCGTCAACCTCTCTCAATTCGGAGCTAAACACAGCACTTGAGCTACCATACCAGCGCGGCTCGTCATAACCGGTGAAGTTCCCGGTGCAGCCGCAAGCGTCATGAATCACCACGATCCCGCCCAGTTCAAACAATACTGAGCAAACCCCTGAATAGTCAGGGGTAAACGGGGGTAATACTTTATACAATCCTTTCACTTTTACACTCTCCTATATAACCATGCCGGAGGCATACATCTGCTCTCGGTGGTTTGAGGGATGCTCAAAGGCATTAAGCATCTCCCGCAATAGGGATATCACCCCTCGATAACCGTATGGTTGACTATCAAGGGTCAGCGGCACCGTTTTTGCCCCGGAACAGAAGTATCCGGCGTCGAACCCCACCGCCAGGTCTGCCGTCAGCCCACAGTTGAGAAAGTCTACCATGGTCGGGTGAACATTGGTAAACACCTCGACATCAGGGGTGTGATGCTTGAGCCATTCGACATGCTCCACATCGAAATCAAGAATCAGGTCGGCGAAGACATACCGCACCCGAAAACCGTATTCCGTCAAGGCGCGGGCGAGCTCGAAGGGGCTGGCATTTGCCGTCGAGCCCACTGCCACGGATAATGGCCCCAGCGCGGACTGATAGGAATTGATAGCCTCTTCAGCCTCTTCACGATATCTTTCGGTACATAGTTCAACACCGAGAAATTCCCCTAGAGTGTGATAAGTCTGAGCAATCGTCTCAAGACCATATGCGACCGGCGCGAAACAAAATGGGATTCCAAGCCTTTCCTGCATCTGTCGCACGGCCAGACGGCCTCCCTGCTTGATGAGGACGTTGTGTGTGGAGCGGCTCATCAGTTGAAATTCTTCCAGGCTGGAGCAGGCTGCGATATGCCTGACAGCTCCTATGCCGGCATCAGCCATCACGTCATAGAACTCGCTCTCGGCATCGATGGGAGCAAAGTTGCCAATAATATTGACCGCAGGCTCCTTCTGTCTCGATGGCTGGAGAAAGCTGTAGACGGCCTCCTGTACGGTGAGTGGCGGTGGCGTCTTGCCATCCATGGCGATGGGGTCCATATGACAGATGCGCACTGGTATCTTGTGCTCAGCTTCCAGCTGCCGGGTAAGGCCATCGTAGTCGGAGCCGAGCAGTGCGTCGACGCAGGTGGCGCAGATGAGTAGCGCCTTGGGCCGCCGCTGGGCCGTAGCCAGGATGTCAGCCACTGCCTGTGGAATCCTTTCCATGTGCTGTCCGGTGACGATATCCACCTCACCCAGGTACAGGAGGAAGAGGCGTTTCTTAAAACCAAGCTGGATACCGGCAATCGCACCGTGGCGGCCGCATCCGGCGGGCGAGACAAACAGCATCACTGACTCGGGAACGAGCAGCCCCACCCGGATAATGCCCCAGCCCCCGGCGCTGGGGGGACAGTAATGAAGGCAGTTAGATGGCATCACTTTGCGCTGCCAGTGTGACCCCACACCTCCTACTTCGCTAATGGGCAGGTAGAACGCATTGCTGCTCATGATTTTCCCCCATTCCCGGCTATATGGCGAGCTACATTCAGGATAGCCTGCGAAATCGGTAATTCAGGGTCCCCCTGGATAACCGTCTTGTTCTGCTCTTCGTAAAGCTGAATATTATTGTCGCGAGGAATGTCACCGATTATCTCAGCGTCAATCTCGTGGGCGAACCTCCGAACGATACTCTCCTCATCATTAATCCCGCGCCGGTTCAGGATCAGACCGCGCAATCGGGCGTAATTACGGTCGGCAAAGTTGTCGATGGCGGTTTTGATGTTGCGCGCGGCAAACAGGGACATTTTTTCTCCCGAGGTCATGATAATGACCTCGTCGGCGTATCCTTCTCGAATGGGCATGGCAAATCCGCCGCAGACAACATCGCCAAGCACATCGAAGAAGACAAAATCGGGACGATACACCGCAAATGCGTGCAGGTCCTCAAGCGTGTTTAAGGTAGCGATGAGGCCCCGTCCGGCACAGCCAAGCCCTGGGGTGGGCCCCCCCGCCTCCACGCAGATGATGCCGTTAACCCCTTCAACTACAACGTCCGACAGCGAGGAACAGATGCCATGCTCCCTGAGGTGAGTCATGACGGGGATAGCCGACCGACCATTAGTCAGGTTGATGGTTGAATCGGCTTTGGGGTCGCAGCCAATCTGCATCACCCTGTACCCCAGAATGGAGAGGCCGACTGACAGCGAGCTGGTAATCGTTGACTTGCCGATGCCCCCCTTGCCATAAATTGCAATCTTTTTCATGAATTGTAGATACCTCCTTTTAGTTTTTGCTTTCGGTCGAAGCTCCCCTTTCTGAGTGGAACGACAGTTTTGATGCTGTTTTCTCCATCTTTAACCGAAATTATCCTTACATCTAGCCCAAATATATCCCTTAGATTATCTTCTGTGATTACATCCCCCGTGTTGCCCACCATACCATTTCCCTTATTGCTCAATAGAAGTGCCTTATGAGAAATCGATAAGGCATGGTCTGGGAAATGAGTGGTCATTATAATGGCGATCCCTTCATTTTCACCCAATTTCTCTAAAAAGCTCAGAATAACCATCTGATTTTTGAGATCTAAGTGAGATGTTGGCTCATCAAGTAGAAGCGCTATTGGCTCTGCTGCCAACGCCCTAGCGATCAAGACGAGCTGAGCCTCTCCCCCACTCGTTTGAGAATAAGGCCGATTCATTAAATGAGATATGCCCAACATTTCGATCGCTTCTTTAGCTATCTCAACATCCTTAGCCGATGGAGAAGAAAATAAACCCAAATGTGGTGCCCTTCCCATAAGCACTATTTCCAGCACCGAGTAAGGGAAGGTCGAGCCATGGCTTTGGGGTACATACCCGATTTTCTTGCCGACATCACTCTTTCTCAGCGAATTAACTCTCTTTCCTTCTATAAGCACTTCGCCTTTCCTTAGTTTGAGCAAGGCATTTATGCATTTGAGCAAAGTGGTTTTGCCACAACCATTTGGACCCAGGATGCTAAGAATTTCACCTTCTCCTACCGAAAATCCAACGTCTTCGAACACACTGCCTCTCCCGTCATATCCAAACTCAGCGTTTTTGACCTCGATTATCATGCCCATTTACCCCCTGTTCTTCTCAGCAGATATACAAAAAATGGCGCCCCAATGAGGGCAGTGAGTATGCTTATAGGAATCTCGGCAGCGGTCGCTGCTCTGGCTACATTATCAACAAGCAGTAAATAAGAGGCACCGATAGAAACACAGGCCGGCAGCAACACTTTATGATTGGGGCCCACCAGCATTCTCCCCACATGTGGAATCACCAGACCAATCCATCCCACTATCCCGCATAGAGAAACCACTGCAGCGGTTATCATGGTGGAAGCTATAATGACAATCCATCTTAGCCATTGGACATTAATGCCAAGCGATTGTGCCTCTTCCTCACTCAAAGATAATACGTTAATCCTCCACCTCAGTAGGAGGAGTATCGAACTGCCAATAAAAATTGGTGGCGCTCCCCACAAGAGGTCTTTGTAGGAAGCCCCGGCCATGCTCCCCATGAGCCAGAACACGATTGTAGGTAATTGTTCCTCGGGGTCGGCAACATACTTTACTAATGAGATTAAGGCCGTGAAAAAAGCTCCGATTATCATCCCCGCCAATACCAGCATGAGAAGGGAACTCCCCATTCGCGTCCTGCTTATCATGTAGGCCCCGACGACAGCCGTGATACCAAAAGCAAAGGCAAACAACTGAATAATTGCTGCCGGGCCACCGATTAATATTCCCAAGGCAGCTCCAAACCCGGCCCCGGCCGAAACGCCAAGTATCCCGGGGCTCACCAGCGGATTCTGGAAGAGCCCCTGAAATGATGCCCCTGCGATGGACAAACCCGCTCCTGCCAGCATGGCCATCAGCACCCGAGGGAGCCTTATCTGGAAAACCACCGTTTCCTCTATCTCAGTCCAGGTTGGCTCGATTGGTAAGATGCGTGAGGTGAGAATGCTAAACGCGCTCCCTAGCGATATTTCATACCGCCCCAAGGTGAGAGAGGCAAACAAGGCTATAATCGGTAATGCCACTAGAGCGACGATTAGAGCTATATTAACCCCCTTTTTTTCTACTGCCCTTTTCATCGTGCTTTGCTAGTCATGACTCTTTCCTTTCGACCCCAAATATCCCTACCGGGGAAAGTACCCTGTAAGGGGGCTACTTTCAACACCCCCTTACAGGATGTGTTTCGCCACTTTCCAAGGAGTCCTGGGCCAAATTCATGCACTCCTTTTGCGGCGTTCAATTATTATCGTAATGTAATATCGTTCTAACTTCCTCGTCGGTCAACTCGTGCTCGAAAAACTCCCTGTAAAACTCCCTGACAATCTGCCGCATATCGAAATCGGCAAATACCTCCGGGAAATTCTTTTGCATAGCCCATTTCACCAGTAAGACCCGTTCCAGATTGGGTGGTGACCAATGGAATACCCCATGAGGGATCTTGTAGACGCGCCCATTTATCACCGCATCCACATGTCTCCAGTCCTGACCCTCGATCCTATTCTGCAGGATATCCTCCGGCATAATGTCGGTTCGGTTACTGATGAAGATAACCTCAGGATTCCAAGCCAATATCTGCTCCATTCCCACATGGGTATATCCAGAAATCTCGGTAGCAACATTAATGCCACCTGCCCCCTCTATCCAAAACTGCATGTGTGTATCTCCACCGGCTGTTTGCAATGAATCAGTGAACATGAAGTACACCCTTGGTCTATCCTCATCTAGAATCTTGGCGGTTCTCTCGCCGATTCTTTCTAGAATCTCTCTCTGCCGGGCAATTATCTCCGCAGCGCGTTCCCGCTTACCGAATACCTCGCCGGTGATCCTCACCCATTCCTCGAGATCTCTATGAGTGCCCTCTGGTCCAGGTGTCCATCCGCCACTGATAACGATCACGGGTATCCCCATTGCCTCGATCCTTTCTGCCTCTTCTATCCAATGGCACCATTGAAAGACAACATCAGGCCTCAGCTTCAGCAGCTCTTCTATACTTACCGTCCAACCCTCAGCAACAAATCCTGTATCAGCCAATGTCATCTCTGGGGCAATCTTCCACAGAAGTCCTCTCTTCACTGCTCTCATCGATGTGGGATGCATGCCAACTATCCTTTCCCCACTGATACCAAGAGCATGGGCAATCGATGGCTGAGGGATAAGCAAAGTGACCGCTCTATTGATGTCGCGAGGTAGTTCAACTGCCCTTCCTCTCATATCGATTACGATATGCGTCTCCTCCGCAGTTGGCTCTGGTGCTGGTGCTGGCGGCGGGCAGCCAATGGCTAACAAGCTGATGGCTAACAATGATGCCAGCAGAACTAACAATCCTTTCTTTTTCACTGATTTATCTCCTTTCTGATTTCAGTTTTGCCTTCTTTGAGCTGTTCCGATACAGTAGATTGTTTACATCTGCATCACCCCCTTCCTCTCTCCTCATCAATAGCTCGAATTAAAATTACATCTTTATCACCCCCCTTTTCCAGCAATGGGACAACTCTCTGATCACCAATTTGAACCCCTGGCAAACTCGATTAGTTCCCTCCGGAACATGCTCAGGCTGGCGCTGCGCAGGAAATAGCAAGGCTTGCCCGTCAGTTTACAGATTCTCTTGCAATGGCGGCAGGCGTGGTGGCTATTTATATCTACCGGGCAAAATACGACGTCAGCTTTACCTACCAGCTTCTCTATCTCCCCAGCCCCCTGGGTGTACTTCCCGGAGTGAGCAT
>QLUN01000031.1 GCA_018725455.1 Chloroflexota bacterium | reverse complement strand
CTACAATGGTCGCAAGGCTAGACTATAGAGCCGCCCAGCCCGCCCCTGCGCGCGTCCAGAGCCCATCCTCGACACTCCTTAGCGCAGCGTCCGACCAGCCTCAGATCGGCCCCTGCAAGACCCCGCATCGACTGAAGGCCGGCGTGGCCAATCGCCCATTGCTGCCGGGAGTAAATCAGACTCGTGGTGAAGTATGAATGGTTGACCGATGAGGCCGAGGACCGCAGCCTGAGTCGATCAACGACGGCGAGTTCTGGCAAGCAACGCCGCCACCAGATCATCAGAAATATGCGCAATGTTACAAGCAATGTGTTACGCAGCAATTGTAACACATTGCTTGTAACAGGATGATTGTAACGAGTAAGGTGTAACACTTGAAGTGTTACACCTTACACATAAAAGAAGTCAGAATAGTCAAGTTGTTGATTTGAAAGAGGCATCAACAGAATCCAGACACCGACTGCAAGTTGTAACACTTCATTTGTAACGCATCATTTGTAAATAATAGACTGTAACGGGTTGCAGTTAACACATTGCAGTGCTAGATTCCGGCACGAAGCTCGCCCATACGGCGAGCGACCGGGCAGCCGCCCAAAAAACCAGACTGGAAAAACGGATGAACTCTCTAGCAATCGACATTGGCCGCAGCGCCATCAAAATCGCCGTTAACTCGGTGAGCACAATTTTTCCCACTGCCGTCTGCCCTGCCGTTGACCTAACAATGTCAGAGGCTGCTGAGGCCGCCAAGCAAGACACTGTTGAAATCGACGGTCGTCGATACTTCATCGGCAAAACAGCCGTTGTTCAATCACGCACGCCGGCATCTGAGGGCCTCCGTGATGACTGGATCGAGTCTGATGAGCATCGCGCCTTGCTCAAGGGTGCCTATCAGAAGGCGAGGCGCGAATCCGGCGTTGATGAGGTCATGCTAATCCTCGGACTCCCCTCGCGCCTGCATGGCGCTCAGAAAGCTCGCCTCGCTGAGATTGCATCAATCACGCTCGGGCTGCCCCTCGAGCAGATCCGGGTCGTGCCGCAGCCGTTTGGTGCCTATTCGGCACTGATCCTCGATGAGAACGCCAATTACGCCTCAAAGCGTGACCCTGAATCTGAGTCCTGGGGAGTTATCGACGTTGGCTACTACACGACCGACTTTGCATTGATGCACGAAGGCCAGTGGACTGCGTTCGCTGCGGAATCCGTGGGCGGCACCCACAAAGCAGCAGAGTATCTTCGCGAGAAGGTAACTCACCTTGACCTTCATGAAGCCGAGTCCACACTGCTCCGAAAGTCGGTTAAGCACCACGGGAAAACCATCGACCTTGTGAGAGAAGTTGACGAAGTTGCCGAACGACTAGCCAATGAGATCATCGGAAGCGCGAGCCAGGTGCTCGGTAGCCGATTGCCGCGCCTCGATGGCATTCTGATCGCCGGCGGTGGCAGCGAGCTTGTTTTCTCGGCCATCAAAAAGAAGTGGGATCACTCTCATTCAATTCCAAACCCGCGCTTTGCGGTGGCTGAAGGCATGCGTCGCTACGGTGTTGGTCTGCTTAGAAGCATCAAGGGCGAGTAAGTGAGCAAATTCGAGCGGATCGGGCCGGTGCCTGAAAGTTTCTCCATCCTGCTTCGGCTCAAGTCGAAGCGGGATGGAGAGCTTGCACAGCGACTCTATGAGATTCCCGTAAGCTGCCAGAAAGTCATCCGCGCAGTTCTCGCAGACGCAATCAAGACCGGACGTTTCGATGAGATTGCTCGCGATATTGAAGGGTAGGGTATGTCATGAAGATTAAACGGATACTTCAGGAGGGTGAGCCTGAGTTATTGAGCCGGGTCATTGTCCGCAAGGAAGATCACCCTTTATTTTTTGCAAAACTTCAAGAGATTGGCATTGGGCGAAGGCGCGCTGAGTTCGTCCGAGATACCCTTGAGGCAGTGTTATCTGGGCAGGTTTCATCCTCGGCAGCGACCAGTAAAGTCATTTCAAATATCGACCCAAGGGCGACTCCGGTAATCGAAGAGCAGATACGCCGACCGCCAAACACCTTCTTCAACAGCCAGGACTTCTAGCCATGCGCTTGTTCATTGCCGAGAAGCCCTCTTTGGCACGCGCCATTGCGGAGGGATTAGGGAAAATAACGGATAAATCCGATAGCCATATTGCTGTCGGTGACGACGTAATTACCTGGTGTTACGGCCATATCTTGGAGCTTGCGCCACCGGAAGCGTATGACGCCAGTTTGTCGCGCTGGACGTTAGAATCGCTTCCAATAAGCATTCCAGCCGATGGATGGAAGCTCTTGGTCAAGGGTGATGCAAAAGCCCAATTTTCAGCGATCGGTAAGCTGCTGAAGCGCGCCGGCTCTGTCGTCAATGCCGGCGACCCGGATCGGGAGGGTCAGATGCTGGTCGATGAAGTACTTGACGCGCACCACTGGCGAGGCCGGACAGACCGTGTACTCGTGAGTAACGCCACTGTTGAGGGCGTTCGAGCCGCACTTAGGAAGATCGAGTCAAATACAAAATACCGCCCTCTTTATGAGGCTGCGAAGTGCAGGAGCCGCGCCGATTGGTTGGTTGGCATGAATCTCACCCGTGCCGCAACAAAGCGCATCGGCCCAGTAACAAGCATTGGCCGAGTTCAAACGCCAACCCTTGCGCTGATCGTCCAGCGCGACCTTGTTATCGAAGGCCACGCATCGAGCAATTACTATCCTCTGCACGCTCACGTCCAAACAGAGCAGGGCACCTTTGTTGCCGTTCATGACCCGGCAAAGTCGAGAATCACTGACATCAAGGTTGCTAGAGAGATTGAAGCGGCACTCACTCAATCAACGGTGATTCTCACCACAGCTAAAGGTCAGGAAAAACAGGGCGCGCCGCTGCCTTTTATGCTGTCCTCTTTTCAAAGCGCCGCAGAGCAGGCGTATGGATGGGGTGCTAAGGAATCGTTGCAGGTACTTCAGCAATTATACGAAGCCAAGCTAACAACCTATCCGCGAACCGACTGCCCATACTTGCCTGAAGAACACGCAGCAGGTGCTCGCAAACTCGCTAATACCATTATCGAGTCTGAATTAGTGCCAATAGTAAAGCCGGCCATGCTGGCCTACATGGCTCCGCGCAGTTTCGTTTATGACGATAAAAAAGTGGTCGAGCACCACGGTATTGTGCCAACAAACAAGATACCTCCGGCAACGATCGCACCCAAGCTCCGCGACGGCTGGATATTGGTTGCACGCCGATTCCTCCAGTCTTTGCTTCCAGCGCTCATTAATGACGTAATGGAGGTGAGTTTTACTCACGACGAGCGAAAATTCAGCGCAAAACGCCTAGATCCGCAAAACCTTGAGGAAAGCTGGCTTTCAATCGAGCCACCTAAAGAACTGCGAGCGGAGAATACGCTGTCATTCACCAAGCCAGTGAGCAAGGGGCTAGTACTGAAGGTGGTCATCAAGACAGCTAAAACATCGCCACCTAAGCGATATACCGAATCGACACTGATTGACGACATGAAGGCCGTAGGCAAGTTTGTCGATGATGCTCGATTAAAGGCGATACTCAAGGAAACCAGCGGAATTGGCACTGCGGCGACGCATGCGTCCATAATCGAAACGCTAAAACAGCGCGGGTATGTTAGCCTGGTCGGCAAAGGCAAGATAAAAAACATCATGAGTACGCCGTTCGGGCGCTACCTCATCAGTAGTCTGCCTCGTGAACTGCGCGATCCTGGCTTGACGGCTCTGTGGGAGGAGCAACTCAACATCATTGCTCGCGGTGAATCCAGTCCAGACCAATTCATGCGGAAAATTGAGTCCTATGTAGCAAAGTACGTTAGTTACTTGAAGGATGCCGACTTTGGCCCTCTACCCGAAGGCTCTCCAGTCCAGAACGGGGCTAAGGGTTTTGTAAAGAAACAGGCAGAAAAAAGCGAGTCGAAACTCAAATCGAAATTCCGGCGATCAGCATGAAATCCAATCCTCCCGCTCGGAAAGTGGCTTTCTGTTTGATTCTGGGGCTTATGGCTGGCGCGTGTGCATCCATTACCGTTTTGATGTTGTGCGCCCCATTCGCCATTGCAGGAATGGGCGCGCACAAGGGTGAATACAATTACGCTCTGGCCGTTCTAGCGACACCGTGGTGGACACGCTTTGTTGTGGGCTACGTTTATCGATGCGGCGTTCTGACAGCGATGAGTGGCGGCTTTATCCAGCCACCCACCGCGGATCGCCCTAGCTGATCCTTGCCCGAAGATCATTGCCCTCAACGAAGTATTGAATCACCATCCTCTTTCTTCCGACGTTCTTGCCGGCGACTGCTGCGGTCGTCACCTCTTCGATGTATCGCTCAAGCTCACGGTAGCCGTACTTGCCCATTCGGTTACTCACGGAAATCATGTGGCTAACAGTTTCTGAATCCGCATCGATAGTGACGTTGGGGCCGATTCGATTCGATACAATTCTTACTGCTTTATCAACGAGCTTGCGAGCAATATCGTCTTGATTCGCCATGCGGCGAAAGGCAAGAACGCGGTCTAAGCGACCAAGAATCTCAGGCGGCCAATGCTCCCTGAGTGCATCTTTGATACCGATTCGAAGATCGATCGTGTCCGTTGTGTTGTCCGTGATGTGGGCGACAGCTTCATATGCGGCATTGGTGGTTGCAAACATGATCCAGCCACGAGCATTGATTACAAGACCATCATAAGCCTGAGTGATTGTACCTTCGTCAAGCAGGGTCATGAGCACCTGAGCGATCGCCTTGTCGGCCTTTTCGATTTCGTCCAGCACCAGGACGCCTCTTGGTGACGCCGAGAGCGCATTGGTGAGTTCACCGCCAACTTCGGAGTTTCGATAACTGGCCGAATTGCCAATCAGACGGTCAGCCGACCACTGGTTGGTGTACTCGTTGCACCGAACGACAAACATAGGAAGTCGCAGATAGGAAGCAATCAAGCGTGCGGTTTCGGTTTTTCCGGTGCCGGTAGGGCCGGCGAGCATAAAGGTAGCTACCGGGCCACGATCACGAGGGCGCGTCGATCGCTCCGTGATTAGTGAAACGATGCTGTCGATGTTCGCGTCCTGGCCAAAGATATGACCCTTGATGCTCTGGGCCAGGTCGGGCGGAACGGAGCAACCCTGAATGCTCTTTAGGCTGCTGCTACCAACATTGGTGCGGAACCACAGAAACGTAACAGCCAGGACGATATAGGCGGATGCCAGAATTGCTTTGTGCATGTAACCGTAGCCTTCCACCAGCGCGCTTCCAGCGCTGTTAAGAAGAAACACAGCGAAGATTCCCACGAACCAGACCAACAAAAACGGTTTGAAATGATTGATTGGCGGGCCAATGAGTGCTTGTTTCCAAGTTAGGTCACGGAAACGGACGAGCAAGGCGGCATGAATAACGCAGGCAATGCCGAAGGACGGCATAAAGACCGACATGATGACCACAGCCAATCCGATAATCACCACGCCAAGTTTTTGAATGAAACCCTTCATCATTGCCGCTCAATTGTGCGTCTAGTTGACGCAGACCAAGTTTGCCACGTTGATGCCTCACTGCGAAAACGCAACGAGCACAACACATCTTTTCCGCCAGCCGCCACTAGATAGATCTTCAATCCATACCGAATACCGATTAAATTACAGTCACTTACGAATCATTATTTCGGACAATATCTTGATATTGCGGTATTTTTATCTGCAATGAGGCATCGGTGTACTTGCACTCCGGCATTGCTTCTAGGATACGCCGACCAATCCAGCGCACGACCGGCACCGCCCAGCTATTTCCGATCGCCTTGTAGCGAGGGCCGTCCGGGCACAATTCGGCTGGTTTACCGCGCCAAGGGATTACGGTGTAATCGTCATCGAACCCTTGTAGCCGCTCACACTCTCGCGGCGTGATGCGGCGCAAGATATTGCTGGTAAGCACCATTAGCGCATTGCCGCTATTGGTGCCTGCCGTCATCGCTGAAGTGCAATCGTCGCCAAGGCCGCTTGTTGCGCCAGCATCGCGCCCACGCAAGGCGATAGCCACCGCTTGCTGCGCGCCGTCCAGCGTGTACGCCGTGCCTTGAGTGTTAATCCCCCATCCATTACTGCCAGTCTGCGCGGTCCGGATGGCGATCACTCCAGTCCCGCGACCAGTGCCGTCCTCGCTGGCGTCAAATCCCTCAGAGCGCAAAGTGTGAAACACGTCGCCGGTAACGCAATGCACGGCTATGCTGACTTGCCCATCGCTGCTACCGCACCCCAGGGCATGCGTGCTGCCGCCGGAACTGCTTATCGGATCTTGCGTAGGGTGAAAAGCTGTAGCCGGCGGATTGCTCGCAATCAGTCCGCCGTCGCAGTCGAAGTCGGTTTCGGTTCCGAGGCCACCACCTCCAAAGCTTCGCGAAGGGATTGTGGGAGCAACTTGCCTCGGCTCGCGGCTCGGCGGAGAATCCCGGCGCACGCCGTCGAACTCAAAAAGTACCGCTGCGGGATCAAACCCTGTTCGAGCACTTGCGACAACGAACAAACGTGCGCGTCGTTGGGCCAAGCCGAAATATTGGGCATCGAGGACTCGCCATGCAATTGCTCGCGCGGGGCCAAGCACACAACCAGCGTTCTTCCATTTCTTCCTTGGCGGCTCCAGCGCGCAATCTTCCCCGGCAAGCCGGCCAAGGAGGAAGCCAAACGCATTGTCTTTTGTGGTGAGAACTCCGGGCACGTTTTCCCAGACGATGATGCAAGGCTCATCGCTTCGGGCGGCTCGAACAGCGTCAATTGCATCGGCGATCTCACAGAACGTCAAGGACAGGTTTCCGCGTGCGTCGTCGAGCGATTGGCGCTTACCGGCTACGGAAAAAGATTGGCAAGGGGTTCCGCCAGTGAGTACTTCAGGCGCTTCTACTTCGCCGGATAAGACGCGCTCCGCGATGGTTCTCACATCTCCGAGGTTTGGCGCGCCAGGGTAGTGATGCGCTAAGACAGCGCACGCAAATGGCTCAATCTCGGCTAGCCATGCAGTTTGCCAGCCCAGCGGATGCCACGCCACGGATGCGGCTTCGATTCCGCTGCACACAGACCCGAATCGAATCATAGCTGATCGCGCAAAAACAGAAATTGACAATTCACTCAGCTAGCCTTTGCTGGTTGCGTTTAGCAAGTATCCCGCATTGGTGCCTTTTTGCGAAAACGCAACAAGGTGCTTGTAATAGCGCTCGCGCAACAGTTCTGATAAAAGCCAGTTGCAACCAACCTGAGTCATCCCGACTCTTACATAGGAAGAAAAATGGCCAGTAAAGGGCTTAACAAAGTGCAGATCATTGGACATCTGGGGCAAGATCCCGAAACGCGCTACTCCCAAAGCGGGACAGCAATGACGCGCATCAGTGTTGCCACCTCCGAGTCTTGGAAGGACAAGGACGGCAACCCGCAGGAGCGCACTGAGTGGCATCGTGTGAAGTTCTTTGGAAAGCTGGCTGAAATCGCCGGCGAGTACCTCAAGAAAGGTTCGCAAGTCTACATCGAGGGCAGCTTGCGAACCGAGAAGTACACCGACAAAGCGGGTGTCGAAAAGTACACCACCGACATTGTTGCCGATGAAATGAAAATGCTCGGGGTAAAGGCCGGGGGCGGCCAAGAAGGCGGCGGTACCGCTCCATCCACCGGGCGCAAGCCGGACGTGGCCGGGCCGAATGCGCGAAAATCGCCACCCGCTGCATCATCCTCAGTTGAGGAGGATGATGAAATTCCATTCTAGCGAAAGATTCAGATAGCGCTGTAAAAACGGCCACCAATAGGTGGCCGTTTTTTTACAGCACGACGATCCTGGACAACAACGCGGCAACACCGCAATGAGGATAAACCAATGTTTTATCGCATCGAGAAAGCTATCAATTCAGCAATGGACTTCATGGCTGGTTTCGAAGATGATCCTGAGCAAGAAAGTGTAAAGAGCACTCTCGCCGAGCTTCGGAATATCATCTCTGATTTCGAGGATCCATCGCCAGTTCGGTGTTTCTTCGTGTTCGT
>QLUN01000304.1 GCA_018725455.1 Chloroflexota bacterium | reverse complement strand
CCCACGCTGGACATCGCCGGGAGATCAAGGCAGTACCCTCGATCGACGAGGCCACGCACCTCCTCGATGAATCCCCGTTCGATCATGCGGTCCACCCGGGAATCGATCCGATGATATAGCTCGGCCCGCTCCACCGTGAGCCCGATGATCAGGGTATCGAAGTCCGGCGGGTTCTTTTTCCGGAGCTCCGAGAACCGCCTGCCCGTCGAGCGACAGACCTCCAATGCCCTGATGACGCGGCGCAGATTCCGGGGATCGATCTTCCCGGCTGATTCCGGGTCCAGCCCCCTCAGTTCCTGGAAAAGGGTATCGCCGCCCGTGGCCTCTGCCCTGGCCTCGAGTTCCTGCCTGATTTGAGCGTCAGGTGCCACCTGCGGGATGCCCCAACCCTCCAGAACCGCCCGGATGTAGAGCCCCGAGCCCCCCACGAGAAGAGGTAATTTGCTTCGACGTTGGATATCGTTTATTGCTGCATACGCCAGGTCTTTGTAGGTTGCCAGGCTGAAATCCTCATCGGGATCGACGATGTCAATCAGGTGGTGGGGAACCTGTCCACGTTCCTCGGGCGTCGGCTTGGCGGTGCCGATGTCCAGGTAGCGGTACACCTGGCGGCTATCGGCACTTACGATTTCAGCATCGAACTCCCGGCCAAGCTCCAGGGCTAATTCACTCTTGCCCACCGCGGTAGGCCCGACGATTGCCATAAGTCTGTTCATCATACGTGTGCTTGGCACAGCTAGTAACGTAATATAGTGTTTTGCAAAAATCACTGCACTATGTCATTGCGAGGAGCGCAAGCGACGACGCAATCTCGCCAAAAGGCCAGTCAGATTGCTTCGCTTCGCTCGCAATGACAGCCAAGGTTGTGTAATGATTTATGCGGTTGACTATAATTAAGTTATGAAGCCATCATTGTAGCGCGCTCTTAATGACATCCCAGTTGTTACGATATCGAATTGAGTCCGGATGCTCAATTACAAACCAGACATCGCTATTATATCGGTACAGGTGATATGGGGTGGAAAAATTGGTCGCCTCACTCCCTTTCGGTACTTCACTAACTTTTTCTGTCGGGGATACAAAGTAGACGTCTGGCTCGCTTGGCGTTAAGTTGGACTGCTCTTTAAGATCTACGAAAGCCCAATAAATAGACCTGTTGGCGATCTCAAAAGAGGTACCCACACGCCATTTCCACTCGTCACCATAGCGCGCCTTTCTCATTGTCTTGACCTGTATCGCAATTGACTTGCCATTCCGGGGGTTTGCTACCACTAAGTCAACATTTGGTGTGCCCCCTGCAGTTAGTCCCACCGCATATTCCAGCATGGAGAGTCGAAAGGAAACGTAGTATTCTCCTGCGACACCGATTAGAGACTTGGAGACGGTTTCCATAGTTTTTACCTCCTCCTTTGTTTCGCTTGGGCCGTCTGCTCTACCATGCTAATGAATTCGTCAGCCTTGAGGCTTGCCCCACCCACCAGTGCCCCATCGATCTCCGGTTGGGCGATGAGC
>QLUN01000303.1 GCA_018725455.1 Chloroflexota bacterium | reverse complement strand
CATTTTTCATTTACCCGAACGGAGTGAGGGTTATCCAGGAGTTACAAATGAAGTAGAGAAACGGAAGGTGAAATGAAAAGGAAGCTGGTAAGCATGTTTGTTGCGGCGACTCTAGCAGGTGCTAGTGTTTTAGCTGGACCTGGTTCGAGGGGGGAGGGACTTTGGCAAGAAGCGGTAACCAGAGTCTCATGTAGGAGGACTTGAAGGAGAGGGATAAAGGTGGGGCATGTATTTGTAAATGCGTATTTAGAGGGTACAATGTCTGGCGAAGAGATAAGAATGCTGGTGGATACCGGGGCAACTTTCACCGCGATTCCAGAGGAGCTGGCTGAGAGGCTCGGCATCCCCAGGTTAAAGCCGCGAAGGACAAAGCTTGCTGACAGCCGAGAGGTTGATGTCGAAGTGGGTGTGGTTGATAGCATCAGGATAAATGGCCGAGAGATACCAACCCTCGTTTTGATTATGGGTGATGAGCCATTGCTGGGGGTAGAAACGCTGGAAACCCTGGGTCTCAAGGTGAACCCAGAAACTGGGGAGCTTGAGCCAACCAGAAGCTTTGTGCTGAGGGTATAGGGTATAAAGAGAGGACACACGGTGGCTCTGGGTCAGGAACAGCCGCTGCTGCCCTGTATCTTCATAGGTACGGCATACCTCTTGGTGGCATAGGGATTTCAAAGTGCAAAATGCAAAATACAGGGAAAACGGTAACTACTCAGGCCTGCCCCCCGGCCGCAGGCCCAGGGGTAGATAGGCTGTAGGCTGTTAGGCTGTAGGAGGGAATCATGCGTGACCATACGAAGCTCAGAGCGTTTGAACTGGCTGACGGAGTGGTGCTTTTGATCTATCGGGTAACCAGAGAATTCCCCACCCTAGCAGCCTTCAGCCTACAGCCTCAATGCCTTGATGGGTTGACTTCCCAAATGAGAAGAGCGGCGGCTTCAAAACCCTAACAGCCTTCAGCCTGACAACCTGAGTGGTTAGCGCAGGAGGAAGATCAATAAATATGGGAATAATAAAGAAGGAGATAATGGTTGCCGGAAGCAAATCACAGCGTAAATGTGAGGTGTTATTTGATACCGGCGCATCCGCTTGCTTTGTGCGAGAAGGTGTCGCATCTGAACTGGGACAAATTCTTAAAGCGCCTTTTCCTCTGGCCTTCAAACTCGGAAATAATGCCGTAGTGAGGGCGGAGAAGACAACAGACCTTTTTTTGGATATGAAGGGGCATAATCTGAGCTTTATATTTCTTGTTGTTCCTGAACTAGCATACCAGGTGATTGTCGGCGCCGATTTCTTTCAGAAGTGGAAGATAAAGCTCGACCCATCAACAGAGGAGTTTATCATTGATCAGGAGGCTTTGGAGATAATGCTCGTAGTTTTATAAGAGAGCGCTGGAAAGCCCAGTTTTTCAGCCGAGCTGTGGGTGGCCGAGGCCGGGTTAGCGGGTCCGAAGGACTTTTCAGTAATCTGTCTTAAGACAAGTAGGTTGAGACTCGTATCTCGACAAAAAAGAAGGCGTGTTAAGG
>QLUN01000302.1 GCA_018725455.1 Chloroflexota bacterium | reverse complement strand
TTTGTGGCTTAACTGAAGGCTTTGGGTCTTTGGCATTCCAGACTAGGAGCCCTGTTAGCGGCGAACGCCAGCCCGTGGCACAGCGTCGGGTGTACTTCCAGACTGTGTGTTTGCCAACGTGATAGTGACTCGCGATCGCGACTAGGGAGTCAAACCGCTTAATAACTCCCTTAGAATCCTCAACCATCCATTGGGTTGCCCGCACCTCGGCCTTAGTCATCGCATGTTTAGAATCAGAAATAATCCGATCCCATTTATCAATTTGAAACATGTCGTCATCAAACAAAATTGCTAGCCCAAGACGGCTAATGCCGTGAAATAAATCAGGCCGTTTTTTAAGGAACTTCCGAACTTGACAAACTCGAACGCGCCAAATGTGGGCGTATTTTTTGGCGGGTAGCATCCCGTTTCGTACCCAACGTCGGATTCGGTCGGCAGGTATCCCAATCTGGCGCGATAGCTCAACAACATTTAGGTTATCTTCGGTTGTTTTGTAACCTACGCCCTGCTTAAAAGCAAGGTTCCTAAAATAAACTTTCACGGCACTTTGACTGCGCTGGGGCAGCCGCCTTTTGTAAGCCCAGGTCTGGTAGTTAGCGTAAATACGCTCAATCGGCGTAACGCCAAGTCTGTCAAGGAAGAACTGCTTTTCTTCCTCGGTGTACCTTCTAAAGGCTCCCTTATTGGGCATGGCTGGCCCTCGCCAGAAAGGGGGGCAAGTCCACGCGAGCCTTGGCATAGGCGGTGCCGGTTTCCTGAAGCAGTAAATCTACAATGTCTTTGGCCTGAGCCAGAGACTCGTGATCGTTTACCTCTAACAGCAGGCGCAGAGCCAAAAGTGCCGCGCCTCGCGATCGTGTGTCCATAAAATCTCCAGAGTTTACTGTATCGATGCGGTAAACGCACAAGTACAATGATGGGCAATTGACCAAGGAGGCCAAAAAAATGGGGTTTTTAGTTAGGCGTATAGCGGATGAGGTCGCCAGGGCTGCACTTCAGCTCGCGACACAAGACCTCCAAGGTTTCCCCTGTCAGCTTCGGATACGATCGCGAGTTCTTGAGGCGCGTAATCGTTTGCAGGTGCAAGCCAGTTGCCTCGGCAAGCTCATTATTTGAAATGCGCCGTTCAGCCATCAAGACATTCAGCCGCCACTCGATCATGTGATTTATCACAGCGTCACTTTGTCTAGATTACACTCCAAGCGTAGCCACGCCGGAGAGTATCTGTCAAGCTTCCGGCAATAAATAAATATCGCAAAAAAATAAGAAACTATCTTGACACGATACATAACTATGACGCAAAATAAAAACGAAGGGGCAAGCGCTGACACGCCTACCCCAGAGGCCAGACCTACTACAGAGGTACCGACCATGAATAATGCTACACCCGTTCAAAGCCGCACCCACCTTTGCAACAGTTGCATTAAGCGCCTTTCGCAGATGTCAGCGCATCTCTGAACTAGACGCCGCTTATAGCAGGTGCCGTAAAGCCCACGCGCTTTAGCCGTGGGATATAAGGCACTACTTAGATCGTCGCCCTT
>QLUN01000301.1 GCA_018725455.1 Chloroflexota bacterium | reverse complement strand
CTTTACAGGCATCTCAACATATCAAGACATTCGGGCAGCAAACCGAACCTATGCCTCATGTAATCCGTCACCGGCCCTGGCAGCTTCCTGGTTTCGCTTTTGCGCCAGAGGAATTTTGCAAGAGGCTCATATGTTTAGTATTTTTCTGTCGAGTGTGGGGTTCACCCCTCTTGTATTCGCTCGTTATTTAAAGAAGCTCTCCTGCCCGTCGGAGAAAGGCCACCGTCAACCGGATCGTCTCTTCCAGGTCGGAGAGGATGAGCATTGATATTGGGGAGTGGATGTAGCGGCAGGGGACGGAAACGACCCCGGTTAGTATCCCCCCACGTTCCTGGTGGATCGTTCCAGCATCGGTCCCGCCATAGGCGGGGAGCTTATATTGGTAAGGGATTCCTTCTTGCCGAGCCACCTCTTCCAGGAACCGCACCAGGCGGGGTCTCACGATGATAGATCGGTCGGCCAGGGTAATGGCTGGCCCTTTCGTAAGACGCACCGGCTGCTTCGCCTCCGGTACCCCGGGGATATCTGCACCGATCGTCCCCTCCAGGGCAAGGGCAAGCTTGGGAGCTATTCGGTAGGCGGCGGCCTTTGCCCCTCGAAGACCGCTTTCCTCGCATACCGCAAAGTTAACCACCAGCCGATAAGGGAGTTGTTCTTCCGAGAGAATCCGCAGAGCCTCGATTGCCACCAGGCACCCTGCCCGGTCGTCGAATGCCTTCCCGGTTACATACCCCTCCCTCATGACCTGGAACGGGTAGTGAATGGTGGCCGGGTCCCCGAGATGGATCCCCATTTCCTCGGCTTCCTTTCGGGTTTTTGCTCCCACATCCACGAACATGTTCGCCAGGGATACTACCTTCTTCTTCTCCTCTGGTTCCAGTATGTGGGGCGGTGCGATCCCAATCAACCCCAGGCACTTTTCCCGGTCTCGGGTCAGGATCGTGATCCGGTGCCCGAGCAGGATGCGCTCGTCCCACTCTCCCAATGGAGTCAGGCGCAAAAAGCCGTCCTCTTCGATCCAGCGTATCATGAACCCTACCTCGTCCATGTGCGCATCCAACATCACCGTTTCCCCTGTGTCCCGAGAGCAGATGAGGTTCCCTAAGGGGTCCATCTCGTAGGAGTCAACGTAGGGGGACACCATGTCGCTGATCACCCCTCGGACTTCGTCCTCGAAGCCCGCTACCCCAAATGCATCCGAAAGGTTTTGGAGTTTTTCTACGAGCATCGTCTATAGCCTCCTAACTCTATACTCAAAACCCCATGATTCGCCCACCGACCTTGTAGTTTTCGCCGTAAGCATTCATCCACTCCCTATGTCACCCTGAGCGAAGCGAAGGGTCTCTGAGATTCTTCGGTCGCTACGCTCCCTCAGAATAACACCGGGTGAATGGTTACTTTTCGGCTTGATTGATGATGTAGTTTGGCTTACTATGACTTCCGTTGCTAGCTAGTTTTTGATGGCGCTCTAGCTTTGGATTGCGTTGCAGCCAGCGCTTCACCGAGCCCCAGAACATTAATCAGCCTTGACTGGTCGGATATA
>QLUN01000300.1 GCA_018725455.1 Chloroflexota bacterium | reverse complement strand
AAATTGCAATCTCTGCGGGCCTTAAGAAATCCATAGAGGGACATCATGATTGAGTCGCCGGTCTATGAGCAGATTCGGTTAAATCTCTATCTCCACCAATGACCGGTGGCAAATGACTGGCGACAAGTGGCTTTGCATATACTCAAGAAGCAAAGGAGAAAACCATGAAAAAGAGAGTTATCTTCAACATCTTCGCCATTTTGATGGCAGCCCTGCTGGTTTCCAGTGGGGTTGGGTGGGCCGCGCCAGCTCAGGATGACAATCCTGCTGCTCGTGGACCAACCCCCGAAGAATACGGCATAATCACTGGCAGGGTAACGGATGTGCATGGAGTTGGAGTGGCTGATGCTCGGATAGAGATCTGGGATGAGGCCACAATGGCTCGTGGCTGGGAATGGAGCGCTGCCAACGGTAGTTTTACCAGCACTGGCTTAGCGGCGGGCACCTATCAGATGTGGGTCTTTCCACCGGAAGGAGTCCATATCGCGCCGGCTTTTATCCCCGACATAGTGGTCACTGCCGGGGTCACAACTACGGTGGATGTCGTGCTGTTGGATGAAATGCCGGCGGAGAATATTTGGCGAGCTGTTGAAATCGCCGATCCTGCTGACGAGAGAAACGGCTGGTTGGATGATGGAGTTAGACTTCCTGAGCCGCCCGACTTCATGCTGCGTCCGGACTATCGCGATGAAGTTATAATGGCGCCGCCGGTGCGGCATATCCGATACAGGGTAGAGACGGTTGTGGAGGGAACCGGCATAATCTCCGGCACTGTAACCAGTGCCGCTCACGATCCGGTAGATGATGTTTACGTATCCGTATGGGATGAACGCGGCTTTGGGGCCGGCTGGGACTTGACTGACCAGTATGGCAAATATGAGATCACTCTGTCAGCAGGCAATTATAAGATATGGTTTGTTCCTCTGGAGGGAGTCTACCTAGCGCGAACTCACATCCCTGACATAGTGGTTGTTGCCAGCCAGACAACTACGGTGGATGTCACGCTCGAAGAAGGCGGCCTGATCTCGGGTAGGGTAACTGACGAAGCTGGAGTTGGGGTCGCTGATGCTAGGATAGTCCTACGTCATCCTATCCTCGGCATTTGGAACGATTGGGGTATCCGAACCGATGCCGACGGTAAGTATACCACCATTGGCTTACCAGCCGGTACCTATGAGATATGGGTCTCCCCACCGCCGGGGCTCTATCTACCAGCCCTGATCTCTGACATAGTGGTTGTTCCCGGCCAGACAACTACGGTGAATGTCACCCTGGAAGAGGGCGGCCTGATCTCGGGCAGGGTCACTTCTTATGAGGGACATCCGGTACCCAATGCTTCGGTATCCGTATGGGATCCGGTGACCTGGGCTCATGCCTGGGCGGGGACCGATGCCGACGGTAAGTATACCACCACTGGCTTAGCGCCCGGCACCTATGAGATGAGGGTCACCCCACCACGGGGGGTCTATCTAGCACCAGCCCTCATCTCGGGCATAGTGGTTGTTCCCGGCGAGACAACTACGGTGGATGTCACCCTGGAAGAAGGCGGCCTGA
>QLUN01000030.1 GCA_018725455.1 Chloroflexota bacterium | reverse complement strand
TCACAACTTTGCCAGCACCTCTTCATTTATGTGCTTTACTTCTCCCTTGCCCACCAATACCTCAACCAATTTCATTGAGAACTCCATTGCTGTCCCAGGGCCCTGGCTGGTTATGATCTTGCCATCAACGACAACCCTTTCATCTACATGCCGAGCTCCCTTCAGCATCTCCTTTACTGCCGGGTGGATGGTGCCTTTTCTCCCTTCGAATATGCCTGCCTTAGAGAGCACACATGGAGCGCCACATATTGCGGCGACATACTTGTTCTGATGGTGCATTTCTCGCACCAGCCTGAGCACCCTTTCGTCCTTTTCAAGGTTCAGAAAACCCGGGTAGCCGCCGGGAAGGACGATGACGTCAAAGTCATCGGCGCTTATCTTATCTATCAAGGTATCGGGTATTACCTTGACCCCATGTGCCCCGTCAATAGCGCCTTGCTTTAGCCCGGCAGTAACGACGTCCAGCTCGGCTCTCCTCAAGATATCGACGATGGTGCTAAACTCGATCTCTTCAAACCCATCTACCAACGGAACCAGAACTCTCATTTCACCCTCCTTTTTGAATTTCTCATCCCTTAGTATACTGATACGGCTGGGCCGAGTCAATATCATTTGGCTGGCAAAAACCAGTAAGAGCGCCGAATTCGAAATGCTTTGTCAAAGAGTTCAAACAGGATATTACACAGCCAGACAGTGAAACAAAAGACTATTTCGTGCAATCGGCTCACTTAAGTTTGACAACTATCAGCAGAACCTGACCAGCTATCTCACTGAAGCCTACCGCCAGAAAGGCGAAAATAAGTGGTCTCATCCACTCGCTCTTCTTTGGATTCTCCCGACAGGCATAATGTATAGCGGGTGCTCGTCCGGGGGCAGATTCAGAGTTTTCTTCACCTGGTCATCACGGAACGCCCCGACAACGACGGTTCCCAGATTCAGGGCAACCGCCTGTAGATGGACATTTTGCCCGACATGCCCCACTTCCATGTGCACATACCTGATGCCTCTATCTCCATACCCTCGGGTGGTTCGCTCATAAATGGCAGTGATTATAATGTTTATGGCGCCCTCTCTCACCCAGGCTTGTCCTAGGGCAGCGCGGGCAAGCTCTGCCCTCACGTCTCCCTCAAGAACCTTCACCAGCTTATGTTGGTGGGGCAAATATCGATAAACCCCTTGGGCCAGATTGGTCACATCCCCCACCACCAATAAGATCTCCAGAGGATGGGTGGCTCCGGCCGATGGGGCGGGCCGGAAACCTCTCGGGTCGGTGATTCCCTGAGCTGCCCAGAGGAGCTGCGATACCTCCTGAAGGGTTAGCGGTTCAGCGGTATAATCTCTGACCGACCTCCGCTTCAGTAATGCGGCCTCCACCGAGACATCACTATCGGACCTTGCTTGGGGGAGATTTACTACCATTCCCAATGATTGTCGAGCATCTGGCCGCAAAAATTTCATCTTTTTTCTTGATCCGCGCCCTGGAGACCAGGATGGGGCACTCTCAGCTCCATTGCTTCGAAAATGGACCGTATATCGGGTGCGATCGCCCCTAAGAAAGGGCTCCCACAGGGGTGGTGATGTGGGAGAAGTTTCCTAACCGATCAGGGCAAGGAACTCGGCGCGGGTAGCGGCGCTCCGTCGGAAGAGTCCGCGCATGGCGGAGGTGACGATGCTGCTGCCGGGCTTCTTGACCCCTCGCATAGTCATGCAGAGGTGCTCCGCCTGCAGGATTACCGCCACCCCCCTTGGCTCCAGAACCCTGACGATAGTATCGGCGATCTGAGTGGTCAGCCGCTCCTGCAATTGGGGCCGGCGGGCGATTACCTCAACCGTACGGGCTAACTTGCTGGCACCGACAACCCGGCCGTTAGGTATGTAGCCTACGTGCGCCAGGCCATAGAAGGGCAGAAGGTGATGTTCACACATGGAGTAGAAGGGGAGGGCTTTGGCGATGACCATCTCTTGGTGTCCCTCGTCGAAGCCTACTCGAAGGTGTTCTTCGGGGTCCTGGTAAAGCCCACTGAAGATATCGGCGTACATCTCACCAACGCGTCTTGGGGTGTCAACCAATCCCTGCCGCGTTGGGTCTTCACCGATGGCTTCAATTATTGAAATTATCGCATCTTTGATCTTGGCCTGGTTTATCACACCGAAACCTCCATATCCCCGAGTATTGAGTTTTACTCGATCTTATCTTTCACCTTGAGCCATTTCCTGGGCCACCCTCACCTAACCTCTCCCTTCAAGGGAGAGGAATTTTAGAAGATCACTCGGTGGTGGTGGGAATCAGGCTGATCGAGCCCTGATCCCGACACCACTCCAGCGAATATGCTCGGCAGTATAAGGCAGGAGAGCAAGATAGCGGGCTCTCTTTAGAGCGGTGCTGAGCAATCGTTGATGTTTAGCACAGACGCCGGTGCTATGCCGTGGCTCCATCTTGCCGCGATCGGAGATGAAGCGACGCAACGTATGAGCCTCTTTGTAATCTATCTTCCGCGACCTGTCAACACAGAATGGACAGGCCCTCTGCTTGGGAACGAATTTTTTCCTATCCCGAGGTTTTGTCCCGCTTGTTCGCTTTCCTCTCATTTTCGCTCCATTCTTAAGAAATTAGTAACTCCTAAGCAACTATAATTCTGCCAAGGGTGTTTTCGTATAAAATGCCTGTTCTCACGGGCACAGCGGCACATCGTGAACACACCGCCGTAGTTGCTTTCGTGAATAACACTGGAGGCGACAGCCCCAGTGTCCGTTGCTATTCAGCCATAGCGCACGCCGAAAGCACAGAGAGATTCTTTCCATTTTCTCTGTGGACTTCTGTGGCTATCAACCGTGGTTAAAAGGGGAGCTCTTCCGGTTCTATCGTTTCCTCAGCCCCCTCAAAAACTCCTTCTTCGGGAAGTGCAGTTAGTGCAGGTCGACCGAGAAAGACCACCCGATTCGCGTGAACCTCGACCCGGGACCGCTTTTGTCCATCCGGCCCATCCCAGGTGCGGGTTCTCACCTCCCCCTCGACGTAAACCTGCCGTCCCTTGGTCAAGAACTGGTTGCAGTTCTCGGCTTGCCTACCCCAGACGACGATATTGAACCACTCTGTTTCCTGCCTTCGCTCCCCGTCGGCAGTGGTGGAGAAGCGGTTAGTAGCCAGACTGAAAGACGTTACCGGCTTACCACTGGGGGTAAAACGCATCTCCGGATCTTTTCCAACGTTTCCGATGGCTATCAGTTTATTATACATTTCGAACTCCTTCCGTCGATTTAATCGCCCGGTCTGACTAGCAAATGGCGAAGGTACTCTTCAGCACGATTCAAGCTACCTTCAAACTCGGACACCTTATCCGGCTCCATCTCCATCTTTATCATCACATAATTGCCCTCCCTATGACGCTCTATCGGATAGGTCAATCTCCGTCTTCCCCAGCGGTTGACCTCATTGACGCTGCCACTGCTCCTGGCAATTATTGCCGTGAGTTTGTCCAGCGCCTGAGGGACATCCTCCTCAGCGATCTCTGGATCGATTATTACCGTCAGTTCGTAGCTGCGCAAATCCCTCCTCATACCTTGAGTTTATTGATTCCCTTATAGAACACATTATTATATCATGTAAACTGACCAATGGCAAGTATTTCGAGCTATCATCTGTCAGTTTGTTCTGGCCGGAATTAAGGCTTTAGCCTTTCATCAGTGGGGTGGGGCGCTGAAAGCTGATGGCTAAACGCTGACAGCTCGTGTATAATTAACTATGATGTCTACGCTCTATGTGGTGGCTACCCCTATCGGTAATTTGGAGGACATGACCCTGCGGGCGATCCGGGTCTTGCATGAGGTAGGATTAATTGCCGCAGAAGATACGCGCAAGACCAAACGGCTCCTTTCCGCGCATCAGATCAAGACCCCTCTGACCAGCTACCATGAGCATAACAAGCGAGCCAAGCTCCCGTACCTGTTGAGGGCTCTTGAGCATGGAGACGTGGCACTCGTTTCGGAGGCAGGCATGCCCGGAATCAACGATCCAGGCTACGATCTTGTTCTGGCTGCAATTGATGATGAGGTAAAGGTGGTGCCCGTTCCGGGACCCTCGGCTATTCCCGCTGCCCTGGCTGTGTCGGGGCTCACTACAGAGCAGTTCATCCACCTGGGATTCCTGCCGCGGAAAAATGGCGCGAGGAGAAAACTGCTCCAGTCCATCGCCGCGGAGCCACGGACTATCGTTGCTTTTGAGACACCGCATCGTCTGAGATCGGCGCTGGGGGATCTGGGCGAGGTGCTGGGCGAACGAAGACTTGCCGTCTGCCGCGAGATGACCAAGCTTCACGAGGAGATCTTCCGAGGCACAGTAAGTCAGGCCATCGAGCACTTTGCGGAGCCGAGGGGAGAATTCACCCTGGTTATTGAAGGGAAAGCCCGGGAGCCAAAATGTGGAAAAGGGGGGGAGATCAATTGACCAAGCGATTTCGATATGGCGGACAGGCGGTTCTTGAAGGAGTGATGATGCGGGGGCCTGATCGGGTGAAGGTCGCCGTTCGCCGTCCGGATGGTGAGATTGTCTCAATGGACGAGCCTCTGCGTACCGTTTACGCCGGTCGTCTGCGAAAGGTGCCGCTGTTGCGCGGCACCTTTGCACTCATTGAGGCCTTTATTCTCGGTGTCAAGGCGCTGATGTTTTCCGCTAAGGTAGCCGCTGAGTCAGAGCTGAAGGAGGAACTCAAGCCAGGGATACTGGGGGCCACGATGATTCTCGGCCTTGCTTTTGGGGTGGCTCTATTCGTGGTCCTGCCGATGCTGATCACTCATTACGGCATCGATCGCCTGACGACCTCACCGATTCTCAGCAATGCCGCCGATGGCATTATTCGCCTGCTTATCTTTATTGCGTATCTGGCCTTGATATCACGTGTGCCCGATATTCGCCGGGTTTTTGCTTACCACGGTGCAGAGCACAAGGCGGTCAACGCCTACGAAACGGGAGCCCCGATGACGGTAGAGGAGGTCCAGCGATACAGCACCTCCCACACTCGATGTGGAACCGGCTTTCTGCTCATCGTTATGGTTATCGCCATTATGGCCTTCGCCTTCACCGGTCAGCCGGCGCTGTGGCTTCGCCTCCTCTTGCGACTCGCCCTTCTCCCCGTAATCGCCGCGATTGGCTATGAGCTGATCCACCTCGCCGCCAACCATGCCGGAAACCGCATCGTCCGAGCCATCATGGCTCCCAGCCGGGCGCTCCAGTCGCTGACCACTCGCCAACCCGATGCCCAGCAAGTCGAGGTAGCTATAGCGGCGCTCGAGGGAGTGATCGAGACTGAAGCCATCCGGTAGCGCAGGGCCATTGCTGCCGGGTCCTCGGAGAGAATCATCTCCCAGGAGTAGTCACCCTGATACAGGGGAACGTACTTACCGTTTCGGAGGTCGATTGCGGGGATTATTCCCACAAAATACTTCTTGAGACTGTTGCAGAATTCATTCCAGAGGGGTTTCTTCCTGAAGTAAGCCGAGAGATTCTTTCAGATAGGTTATGTAAACACTCTCTTCTTTTCTAATTCGGCCCAATTTGACATGATCGTTTCCGTGAGAGAGGAATATTTGAATAAAGCCTCCCCATTAAGTATAATAGAACTCGCTGCCGAAATACAACACCAATTGCAACAAGCCTTTATAACCTCGATCGGTGGCGTTAAACTTAAGGGAGTGAATGGGCTCCGGTGGGCCTCGCGGACTTCAAATCCGTTGGTGGGTATCTCTCGATGCTCATGGTGGTTCGACTCCCCTCACTCCCGCCAATGTTGCTTAAGATGAGAGCCTCGCTTGTGACGTCTATTACACGGGGTCAATCGCTTCAGGGGGTTTCAGAGGGGGAATCCATTTGATGATCTTATCTTCTATCTTCTGGCCACTGACTGCTTGCCGGCATATATAACCCTGTGATAATATACTCTCTTAGCTGTTTTGTCATTGGAATTTGTTTGGAAATTGGTACTTGGGATTTGTGATTTCAAGTTTTTGCCATTTTGTGCAAGAGTTTAGATGTAAGGGACTAGTAAGAGATTGAAACCATGAACCTGGTAGAGCATGGGTGAAGGGTGAGCCGGTTGCAACGGCCCAGGTGCCCCCAATGCGTACTTATGGGGGTCTGTTCACGGTTCGGGGTTGGGGCTTGTAACCGTTGAACCTTGAACTTTGAATCCGTTATGGAAAGAGAGCGATTCGAAGAGCTAGTCGCAGCAGCGCTCGATGGGCTGCCCCCGCCGTTCGCCGAGAGGCTGGAGAACATCGCGGTGATGGTGCAGGACTGGCCAACCCCGGATCAACTGACTGCAACGAGGGTCAGACACCGCGAAAATCTGCTGGGACTTTATGAAGGCATACCACTCTCCAATCGGGGAGGGTCATATAACATGGTCTTACCAGACAGGATAACCATTTTCCAGAGGCCAATCGAAATGCACTGCCGCTCCGATGCGAGGATCATACGAAAGATACAGGATACGGTGAGGCACGAGATTGCCCACTACTTCGGCATCAGCGATGCCAGGCTCAACGAACTTGGCAAGTGATCCATCCTTGCTCTTGCCCCCGCCATCCGAGAGGGGATCGTTGAGCCCGATGTCATCATCGATAGCAAGTCGGGTGTCTCCGGAGCCGGTCGAACCCCGACTCTTACCACTCATTACGCTGAGGTCAACGAGAACGTCTTCGCCTATGCTCTCGAGGGACACCGTCACCTGCCGGAGATAGTCCAGGAGCTGCAAGATCAGACCAAAAGCATCCCGCTTTCGGTCACCTTCGTGCCGCACCTGATTCCGATGACCCGCGGCATCTTGAGTTCGTGCTACGCCAGACTGCGCAACGAAATCAGTGTCGAAGGGATTCGAGAAGTCTATCGGGATTTCTACCGTGACGAGCCCTTCGTGCGGGTGGTTGAGGGGCCGCCGCAGACCAAGCAGACCTGGAGGAGTAACTTCTGCTTGGTTCATCCCACGGTGGACCGGCGAACCGGAAGACTGGTGGTGATAAGCTGCCTTGATAATCTGGTGAAGGGCGGGGCGGGGCAGGCATTGCAGAACATGAATCTGATGCTGGGCTTCCCGGAGGGGATGGGGCTGGGGGGGGGTGACCATTTATCCTTAAAATAGTGGCCCCCAAGAAGACTAGGGATACCTTGTGTACAGGCTACCACAAAATAAGTCTTCCGCAGTTGGGGCAGCAAGCTTGAGAAATTCAGAAAAACGGATTAAATCCCCAACCTAGGGCGGGTGAGAAAACCAATATTTGCTTGCCTCGCTCGCCCTGGCGTAGCAGTTTTCAAGGTGAGAATAGACATATTCCTTTAGATGCTCAGCTCGCCTCAGGCATGCTCGACATACCAAGCAGGCCAAAAAGCCGACGGTTACATATACCTGCTCGTAGTCCGGAATGTCTGAAGGTGGCGATTAACTTGGAGCAAGGCCCATGCACCAGCCACCTGACCAAATGGTCCAGAGAATTCACCCCGAGCAAATACCTCCCCGATTGAAGGGACCCAGGCTGCGCGTGAATGGCTTAAGGTGACCGTCCATCCCCAGTGTGCCGAAATGAGGGAGCTATCTTCTACGAACAGCTAACCCCAGATTAGACTTCATTTGTCCAAAAACTGGTTCCACAATCTTTTTACGCTGGCGATAAATCTCCTTGCCTTCTTTGGTTTGCAATTTAGCTGCCATTCTCCTTACTGCATCAGCTGTCTCCCTATCTGGTCTTGTTCCAGCATCCTCTATAGCTCTATCTCCGCTAGCTATTTCTACACCTTTTTGTAATGGCGATTTAGCAATACTACTCACAACTGCCTTGGTCTCTTCTTTTTCCTGGCTGCCCTTCTCTTGAACCTCCTCTTCCCACTTCCTGGAGGTTACATAGCAATCGGTTTCCATTTTTTCTGCTTTCTCCAGATTGCCTTTGGAGTAATAGCCAGCATCCATTACTGCCTTCTCAGGCTTTTTCTCCATTGTTTCTTCTACCTTCTCAAGCATGGGCAGCATCTGCCTTTTATCATTAGCTTCGCTAGTTATTTCAGCGGCTACAATCACCCCTTCTTTCTCATCAACCGCAACCTGACAGTATGTGTAGTGTATATTTTTTGTAACAGTTTAGTTTCTCCAAAAGCTAAGTTCAATATACCACATTTCATTAAACCTGTCAAGCACAATTTTTGGAAAAACTTACCTGTTACATATACCACATTTCATTATGTCACTTTTCACGTTATTGACCCACTTGCTTTTCATCCAAATTGACCACCCCCGGGGCACCGACA
>QLUN01000003.1 GCA_018725455.1 Chloroflexota bacterium | reverse complement strand
AACACCAAGACGATCAACCAACTGATCGGGTAACACCGGCCATGCACGGATCAGCGAGTCATCGACTACAATCGTTGGTGTCGCAATGGCAATTGAATAGGACGCGCCACTGCCATCCTCGCTAATCGTTACTGCGCTCCCGCCAAGAGACAATTGAAACTCCGTGGGAGAAAATGGTGAGTTTTGCGCCGCTTCAAAAAGCACCGAGCATGACGCGGGCTGACATGACGCCTCTGTTTTCGTATAGCCATGAGCAAAAGCCGGAGCTTGATCCTCAACCATCCTAAAGGCGATGTTTACCCAGGCATGATCGAAGGGAATCGATGACAGCGTTTGAGTCACTGAGCCAACATAGGCTTGTCGAATCGCTTCCGCATCCATAGCGGCCTGCTCAGCGTCTGATGGGCCTTTCAAAAAAAACCACCATCCCGCAACACCAACCAGCGCAGATACCATTACCGCTGCGGCAATCGTTAAAGACTGGCCCGAGCTTTTCTTCATGAGCTTGAGGGGCTTTATCTTCGCCGCTCGCTCAAACGCAATCGGATCAAAAACATTCCAGCCGACTTGACGAATCTCAATCGGCGAATAAACCTTCACCGATTCGCCCGTTTCACTCGCCGCCGAGGATGCCGCAACGATGTTCGCGATCGCATCCAGCACACCATCCATACTGTCTGCGCGATCAGTGCCCGGAACAACAAGGCCGTTACGAACTGACGTGTACCACCAGCGACCATTCGACAGTGGAATGACGTAAATGCCCTCATCACCCGCAGATGCGCACAAAGCAGCGAATGAAAAAATCTCCTTTGGTGGCTTTGCAGCAGCAGCGGCATCAAGAGTGCCAAATCCAACGACATCTTGATTCCCGAGGACGGAGACGTAAGGGTTTCCACCCTTGACAACCTCGGCCTCGATCAAATCGTCCGCATCGCCGCCCGCATCACGCCAAGACAGCCCAAAAGCGAATGTTCGCTTTCCAATAGTCTCAAGGCGCATTTTTAGCCACCCAATCGAAGGGTTTCAGTTCTTCCGCCCTTGCGGAGCGTCACTTGGAACTGCTCAATGGAAACAACTGTCCAGCCACCGGGCAGATTGTCGCCGGGTCTAATCGTCACGCGAGCCATCCCAACAGCGAGGTCTGCGCGATAAACCCCTTCTGATCCGTAGACGGACAGGAGAGTGAAGGGCGTGCGCGGTGGCGGCGGCCTCGGTGCGCCAGCGTCAATCACCGATGGTACTGGCGCAGAAGCTGCCACCGGAACACCGATGATCGGCCCGCCAGGGGTAATCGTCGGCGCTACGGGTGTATCAGGATTGCCAGTAATTTCATCCCTCAGTTCCTTCAAGCGAACCTGAAGCTCGAGCAGACGGATCTCGCGCTGAAGATGTGCCTGGCGGAGAAAAAACCCCTGATCTGCTGGAGATACCGGCACACGGGGAATATCAGCCGCAGGTGCCACGCCTGGGTTTCCGGTCGGCTCAATCTGCGCTTCTTCGGGCGTAACGCTAGCAGCCGGAGTAACGTCCTGAGACAGCGTGACGGTTCCTGCAAGGGCTGCGGTGATAGCTGTTGCAATCAGGTGGATTTTCATGAGGTTAAATTCCGTTCGCGCCAGGTGAAACAACCGGAGTGATCGTGATGACAATGGACTCTCTATCGCTATTTCGATCCCGCTTGCCACCCAGAGGCCATAGCGCCGAATCCAAATAACCCGTGCGATTAATGCCTGTGTCATAACGCTCAAAGCCAGCCAAAACCAACGTCTCGCCGCTGTTCATCCACACGCGCTGCAAAAACTCGCGGCTTGAAACGTCAGGTGCCTCGATACTCTGCCCGCCCGACACAATGGTGCGTAAACGATCAAGCGTTGACAGACTCAACAGCACCTGAAGATACATGCGCTGTCCATCGGGCTGAACCGAAGGAACAATTTGGAGAATGAGTCCAGTCTCGACAATTCCGGGCGTCAGATTCGCACCCGCAGATACTGCGCCGCCACCAATGGTGCCACCGACACCGACCAGTGGTGCGGCAGACGCGAGATAGTTGGTGCGCTGAACAATACGAACCGGGGCCGGCATGTTATTGGTCGTAATGACCGTCTGCCTCGTGTCCTGCGTCACGTTAAGCGCTTCACTCAGACTATCAATCGCAACACTTGAGCCGCCGTAGCGATTGATTCCGCCACCCGGAGTCCGCGAAGGAATAGTAAACAAGCCCGAGGCAAGGTCGCTGTTGGTCTGCCGCGGGGTGAACAGTTGGAATCGGTAATTTGGGTTTAACGAGAACTGGTTGACCAGCATGTCAAGCGAGAAGCCGCGCTGATCGCCCTTGCTGTTCTGAACGCGCAGCACACGAACCTCAACAGTGACTTGTTTCGTTAAAGACTCGTTGGCGTTTTCGATGTAGGAGCGGACTTCAGCAATCCGATCCGCCCGATCCCTCACGGTAATGCTTGCAGTTGGCTGACTGACGGTCAGCGTTCCGCTGGGTGACAGGAGTTGCTGAACCCCTGCCTCAATCGCCTGCCAGGCATCAGTATTGAACGTTGTTTTTGATTCTGCGGTAGCCGAGGATTGGATCGCGCCTTGTCCGCCTTGTCCGCCGCCGCCGCCACCACCACCAACACCCGCTGATGCCGTCACCGATCCGGGCACCATTGAGATCGCAAAAGTCTCTACCACATAGCGCGCAAAATGGATTCGTTGCTCAGATGGTCGATACTCCCACGACGCACCGAGCCCTGCGGCAACCTGGTCAAGAAGACCAGCGACATCACCGGAGTAGACAAGCGCAATTCGAGTTGCGGTATCCAGCGAGGGAATTCCTCCGATCTGGACAGATGACGCTGATGAAATGGTGTTGCCCGGCGTTGATGCGGCAAGCGCCGACAGCGTGGAGTCAACAATCAAGGATTGCTGTGGATTGGGCATATTCATCGCAACAGGTGCCCGCGCCGCACCGGCACCGTCGCTTTCGCCATCAACAATGTCGAAGTCGTAGGTCAGGCGAAAGCCATCCAGCGGAGCAAGCTCGCCCAAGCGCTGCATCATGCGTTGGATCGGAAGGCCTGCGGGCTCGCTAATCGAAACTTGACGAGAGAACGCAGCCGGAAGTGTTGGAGTGTTTGCAATCGGCGTTGGATCAACGAACGGCAGGTCGGAAACCAAAGCGCCATGCACTCGAGCCGGATCATTGGTCGAGAAACTAGAAAGTGATCGCTGAATGTCCCTCGCAGAATTCTCTTCGTGCGCCGCATTATCGCGAGTCATCGTCCCGCTTGCCGTGCAGCCGGTCATCGCGATAACAATCGCAAGCATCAATGGGGTGTAGCTCATTTTCACGGCTGATCTCCGGTGGACTCGATGACAACAACTCTGTTTGGGTTAGCGAATCGCGGGCGAACCGAGATCATTGCACCAGCCGATTGGTAGGCACGGATCACGTTCGTAACGCCATCAATAACGTTACTCGGCGGCACCGGAATATCGGTGTCAATGATGAAGTCGTCATCGATGCGCCAACGCAAAGACCAGCCGTGACTCTCGACGTATTTCGACAGCGCCTCACTCAAGCGCATGCCTCCGAGTAAAACGTGGTGTCGCTCACTGGGATCTGGATCGTGATTGGTTTTTTGGGTAGCCGCTTCGGCAATCAGCGACTCGCCGCCTTCAGTGATTGGAGGCGGCTCTGGGCGGTTGGGCACGACATCGATACGAACGGTGCAGGTATCGTGATCAATGATTGAAGATATGGATTCAACAGCACCGGATTCTCCTGCTCGCCTAATCACGTTCTCAAGAACAGTGTCCATCGGGCCACTGACACCAACAAGCGACAAGCGAATGTCGGTCGCTGGACCGACAAATTCGGCATCCCAAGCGGTCTGTCGGAGTATTTGTCTAATGGCAACATCAAGCGAACCATTGCGAAGGCTGATGCTGCTCACGCTATAGCGCGATAGATCGGGGCAGCGAGCTTCAACAGAGGACGCCGCAGCAGAAGCCAGGGCGGCCAAGATCAGGGAGTGAGGGCGCATTAAAGAATCTCCATCGAGGTCACGCCCCGAGGGGCACCGTTGTAGGTTATGTCACAGCTAGACGTTCCTGATGCTTTACAGAGTCCGCGAAGGCGCTCAGCCTCGCGCGCTCCGGCAACGGTTCCGTCCGCGACGATACGAACTCGCTTTCCGCGAGCATCAGCGAACATCAAGGGGGCACCGGCGATGCCATGCGGGAACTGCCGACTAGAACTCGGTAGCGAAGGGCGAGCCGCAGGCAGCAAAGACAACTCACCCTCAAGCAAAATCTGGCCAGCAAACTCATTTTTCGAATGAGTGATTGGAGCGTCAACAAACGGGCCCGGCATGATCGGTGGTTTCGCTGCTAAGGGCTCGGGCTGCACAAGAGCATCGACGGATCGAAAGACTTCGGCCACGCGATCACTAGGCAAGCCAGCACGCTGGACGCGCACCACGTCCGACCCTAGCCGAAGCTCAAAGCTCGGGTGCATTGGGATCATCAAGTAGTGGCCGAAGATAGAATAGTTGATAGGAACCGAGTTGACGAAAGGAGCGGGAACCCTGTTGATGTCGCGCAGTTGCACATAGACCTGACGGCCATCGTCAAATACCTGAATTGGAGCGGCTCCCGGATCACCTGTTATGTGATACGCACTGTTGATCACCGTCACCTGAGCGATGACGGGATGCACAAAAAACAGCCCAGCAAGAAGGCATAAAAAACGCATCACGATGAAGTCTCCAGGGGAATTTCAATATCCGCATTGACGAACACTCGGATCGACGTACCGGGCTCTGTGACGAAATAAGGAGCCGCGCCTTCAAAGCGCCGAAGAACCGCCTCATTAATTGTCGGAACAACCTGCTGAACAACAGTCGGAGCTTGGGCCATGCCAAACTGACTTTGTTGCACCGTACCGGAAGAGGGGCGCGTCTCTTCATCGGCCCACGCACCGATTAGCGTGACCATCAACGATGGCCCAAGGGATCGCAGCAAGTTGCCACGATAGTCACCGGCGACGCCAATAACGCCATCGTTACCCGTTGCCGCCATGTCACCGAGTTCGATTGCCTGACCGTTAGGGAGCATCAATCGGCGGAACGCTACCGCGACCCGTGGATTGCCCGGCGATATGGCTGTTTGGTAAGTGCCAACGAGTCTAGATCCACGAGGAATCAATAGATGAGAGGCGCTATGGGTATCGAAAACATCAGCCGTCGTCTGGGCAACAACTTCACCCGGATTGCGGGTGTCAATTCTCGACAGCAACACCGCTCGAATCATCGCCCCCTGCGAGACAATCCGGCCAGATGGCGGAAATCGTGGCTTGATGGTGTCAAACGGCTCATCGCTGTCATCACGAGCGTCTGCCAAGCTCTCGTTAAGCGATGGCTCGTCGTAAGCCTCGAACATCGCAGCAGGCGCGGCAGCCGATGGGCCGCCAGGTGCGCCTAGTGCCAACACCCCGTCTCTGTTTACTGGTTGGCCAGTACCAACCGTGATTCGCGGACGCTGACCCACATCACGATCGGCTCGCTCCAGCGCCTCAAGCAACTCGGGATCTAAAGCGGGCAGGTTTCGACGACTTAAATCAGCAGCCTCCCCAGCACCGCGCGCACCCGCAGCAATCTCCGCTTCTCGCTGCGCTCCTTCGGTGACATTCCGGGCCTCCTCAAGCTCACGCTGACGGTCTACTAGCTGGCGCTCAAGATCGCTTATTCGTGCAGGCTCCTGACGATCAATGGCCGCCGCAGCCTCTTCCGCTGCCTTCTCTTCGGCGACATTTGTTGGCGCGAATAGAAAATAGCCAATAATTGCCCCGAAGCTCACCATTGCAATGAGTGCGCTGCCGATGCCAAAGGCGAGCTTTCTTGAAACGGGCGGCTTTTCAGCGGGCACGGCGCACCTTTACTTCTTTGCCGTGTAACTTCAAAAGCCACTCGGAAGAAAGCCTCGGAACCACTGCGTAATCGCCACGCCTTGCGACTTCAACTACGTCGATTTCTCTGTTGGTAATTGCAAAGATCGCCGGCATGTCTTGACTTGCACCGAGCTTGAACCAGGTGCGGATACCGTCATCGAACACAACAACCGGAGCGAAGTCGGCGCGACCTTTCACGGTGTAGCGAAAATTGAGTTTTTCTGGGGATGTGTTACTGATAGGGCTTGATGAATCGTCGACTTCCGGGCTTGCACTGAAAATCCCCGTCGCTGCTGAGCCACTTGTCGCAACATCCCATCGCACGCGCTGAAACCACGGCTCGCCATGACCCACAGCGATCATCGTCAGTTCGTAGCTTCTCCGATCTGTTACCAGCGTTCCCGTCGCATAAGCACCGACCGCTGCTGGCTTCAAAAGAACACGCCGTCTATCCTCGGTTACATGAAAACTCCACGATGTCGGGTCAGAAAGGTAAAAGCCCTGAACCGCCTCACCTTCTGGCAATTCGATGTTTGTAAACGCCGAAGGCATTGAACGAATCGTGAAGCTCACTTGATCCGAGTATCGAAAAACGACCAAGCGCGTCGCGGCAGCCACCGGGGAGGCATCCGTTCGATCCAGAGAAAAAGCGGTCACTCCCGGCCCTGGAGCGGCCACTGAGGATGGGTTTGCAGTGGCGGATGAAGCCGCTGCGAGCGTGGCGGAAACGAGTGCCACCAGAGCCAGATTATATGCTTTCATTGACAACATTCAGGTTCGTGATCCAGAGGCCAATTGGGTTGCGCATAAGGTCGCGGTCATCTTTTGGGGGGATGAGTGCGTAACGGAGATTGATCTGCCGGCGACCCACTACATTGCGCCCCTCAACCAAGGCAATGCGCATGACTACGGAGCCTTCGGCCACGATCTGAGGCGGACTGACAATTTCTACTGATCGGCGGAAAGCCGGGTTTTTCTCCAACCGCCCAAGCGGGTCTTCTGTCTCCAAAATCACGCGCTCAAACTGACCCACAGCAGCCCCTCGCATGTAGCTGTATGCCTCAAGCAGTCGTGGGCGGGTGGCTTCATCAATGGTGAATGAGTATTGAACCCACCGACTCAGGAAGTAGCGGACAGCCCGCTCATCAGGCTCATACCGCAAGGCAACTTGATTGGAGAGTTCAACGCGCCCCGTCAATTGCTCAACTTTCACAAAGTACGGCACGCGCTCCTGCAAAGGAAAAACCATGACAAGCGCGATGGCAAGCGCGGCAACGGAAATAGCAAGAACGGTAATGATGGCGTTCTGCCGGCGCGCATGGGCGCGCGGCTCTTCGTAAAGGCTGGCGTACTTTTCCATGCCCCTCATCGACACTCTCGGAGTCACGTTTTCAGTGGGTTTTGCCACAAGAAATCCCTCAAGGTTGATGGCAATATACACGCATGCGACAGAAAAAGAAACCACGCCAAGGCGTGGTTGTGAAAGCGATCTTTATAAGTTCTCGTAAGTCTGCAAGAGTGGCGAGCAGATTCTTTGTCTTATGGTTTACCGATTGGCATCGGCTTCGGACCGGGCTTCGGGCCGGGGCCGGGCTTCGGGTCGGGCTTCGGGTCGGGCTTCGGGTCGGGCTTCGGGGCACCGCCACCAGTGCCTTTCGGCTGGCTTTTAAGCCCAGCCAAGGACTTGACGACCCCGCCCACTCCGCCGACCAATGCACCACTGATGGCACCAGCGCCCTTCCCTACCGCTCCCGCGCCTGAACCAATTTTCGCTCCCGCTGCTGCGCCCGCTGCGCCCGCTGTAACCGCAGCGGCGGCGGCGGCGGCGATCTTAGCGCCAGCCCCTGCCGTCAGATCGGAGCCAATTCCCGAAAATATATCCGAGGCGGTACTCATAAACTTATTCGATATGAGAGACAACAGAATGCAAGCTACAATCAGCCCACCAAGACCCAAAATCAAGGTCATCAATTGAACAGCTATAGGGTCCATTACATTAACCTCAAGGAGTCGACATCGCCGCAAGTGGGATAATTAATCTAAGTGTCGTAGACATTCTTTCGATCATCTCCAAAACCACCATCAACAACAGCAAACCAGCCGTTGCCTGAGCGATTCCTCCAGCCATCGCAGATATAACCCGCTTAAACCATTGATCAATCAACGGGTAGGCCATCAATGTTAACGGCCCGAAAGCAAGAGCTATCTGAACCGCTACCAGTCCAGCTAGGGCATGAAAAATAACGAAGCAGAGGAGGATCATGATAGCAATACACGCAAGCACAAACATAAACCAAGCGAAAACCAGAAGTAGGATTTGGGGGGCTGCAATAGCAAGCGCATCAAATGTTTCTAAAAGCTTGGCATCGCGGACGGGCTTGAAAACATTATCAGAGATGGTAGACAGCATCTCATTCATCGTAGAAATTGCATCTGCGCCGCCTCGAAACGCAGTCCCTACCAGCGTATCGACCGGCTCGCCAGAGACAAGACCCATTACACCGTCCTGAGCGCAGGATGCTAAAGAGCGCACAGTAGCGCTACCGTCGCAGCCGCTACCGCCAGACTGCCAGAGCGCTAGACCGGCAGATAAAACGATCCCAAGAATGATCGCGTAAATCACGGACGAAATAACATCCACCAAATCGCCATCTATAAGCTCTTTAATCACGTCCATGATGAGCTTAATTGCCATCGTAGCCGTTAGTACAATCGGCGCAGCAGAAACCGCCGCAGAGGCAAAATTCGATGATGCGCTTTCTATAGCAAGAAGCAAAGAATCAGGGGTAACGCCGATTGCGGTAAGAAAATCATAAAATGCGGTAACACTGCCGCTCATTGCAATGCCCTACCCATAATGACACCAACAAGAAGGAAGAATGAAATAACGGAGGCAATAATTAAGTATGGCCGATCAACAAAAACCTGATGAACAGCCAAGCGCCCCGCTAATTTCCATCGATCCCTGCCTCCATAAGAATTGCGAGTTAGAAACTGAGCACGCCAGCGGTTTGAATCCGAAGCCGGAACACGGGGGGATGCGGCAATAAACCTAAAAATCGCCCATCGATGTGCCATCGTCGGTGGGAAAATTGATAAGTGGGCGATCATCACCAATCTCGCCCACCCTGTCGGAAAGAGGCGAATCATCAACGCTCGCCATCGCCCGATGATAGGCTCTGAATGGATCTTATGAACTCTTCGTTTTGCCGTAAAGCGGCCTTACGAGCCTCAAGCGCCGCCACTTCAGCGTCAGCCCGGCGAGTTCGATCACTATTCTGATCCGCTGTCTGCTGCATGATTGACACATTCATCTCTACCAACTGGCGAGAAACGACAGAACTGCTCGCCACAAGAGCAGAAAGTCCCTGGATCTGAGTTTCCATTCCATCGGCAGTGGCTGCGATCTCAGTCACGACCTCAATATCTTTATTGGCCGAAACCAGCCTCTCTCGAAAGTTAGCATTTCTATCCGCCCAATAGGTTCCCTCCTGACGCCCTAGCTCGATGCGGGCTGAAAGGTACTCGTCCGCAGTCATGACGTATCCCGCATCGTTCATGGTGTGGAGCGTTTGATTGGCGCGATCAAGCTCACGATATACCCCGTACTTGTTGTCGCGGAGTGTCGTAAGACGATCAACCATCAACGTCGCGTTTTCTGCGTTCTCTAGGTGGCGCTGAATGTCACCAGCGACCATGCGCCCGGCGAATCCATCAGGATTGCGGCGCAACTGGTCAATCATGGCTTGGTACTGACGCGCACTGTTCAATGCGGTTTCGACCTGCTGGACGTAGGCCGCAGTCAACTGAACCTGATTGGCTATTTGAGTGAACTCTGTGGCACCACCAACACCACCGACCAACCCAGCAATTTCCGTTGCCGATCCAGCAATGGATGTGGTGGAAAACGAGATAGACATCGCTATAGGGATGAGAATGCGCTTCATGTCAGGACTCCATCATTTCGTTGATGTAATTCATCGCCCACGTCTCAATCGGTTCATCGGGTCGATAGTGTCGCTTGAAGGCGCGTTGCGCTCGCTGATCTGAGCGGCATGCCGCTACCTGGAGCGGCGTCAGCCGCATCTTGACCATGCGAGCAACGCCGGGCTTCACCACAAAATAGTCCTCTCGCGGAGTCGCGTGAGCAATTCGACCAACCTGATCTTCAGTGAGTCCCATCGTTTTGTTGTAGAGCGGAAATGCGGTTTCGGATAACGCCGAAGCATTGGGCAGATAGATCCGGGTCAGAACGTTGTCGCGCAGCGCAGCAAGCACTCGAGGCGGAAGTCCAGCAATATCCTCCAGAGACTGTGTAGCCATGAGAACCGAGGCATTGAGCTTTCGAAAGGTCTTCAGCCAGTCGATCAAGCGATCTAAGAATTGCTCGTCTTGCATCATAAACCAGCATTCCTCAATGTATATCAGCGTGGGGAAAACACGCTCCCCGGCAGAACCTTCGAGCAGTAAGCGCAGTCGGTAAAAGGCGTAATCCAAGAACGCACGAGCAACCATTGGCTCTCGCATCACGTCGTTCATTTCAATAGCAGTAAGCGTGCCTGAAAGCTCAAAATCATCGATGTGGTTGTCAAAATAGCCAGAGAATTGTCCCGGTGTTTCTGAACTGCTTTCACGAACCCAAGGGGACAGTTCATCGCGCAGGATTGTCGGGAGAATTGCCGAAAGTCCCGACAAGTTAAAAAGCAATCGATCCGATGCGCTTGCCAGATCAGCGACAGCTTCAGCGATAACCTTCGCGTCAGCCGTAGTGACTCGATAGCCTCTTGAACTGATCAAACTCGCCACCCACCCGCTAACCCACGGGCGATGAAGTGGGTCAGAGATCATAGCCAGCGGATTGAGTGAAATGTTTGATCCGGGACGGAGATCAAGATGCGACCCGCCCTGGAGAAGGGTCGCAATTTTGCAACTGTAGTCCTTGTCGAAAATCAGGGTCCTAGCGCCTGGGTAGCGTGACCACTGGCTAATCAAAAAATTCATGCCGACCGATTTACCCGAGCCCGATGGACCCATGACCATTGCGTGACCAACCCCTCCAGAGTGCAGGTTAAGGTAGAACGGCGTTCGGTATTCCGTCGAGAGCGCCGTTAGGCAAGGCATGGTTTGGCCCATCTGCTCACTGAGGTGAGCATTGACGATTTCCCCGTCCGATACGCCAACAAGCGGCGCGAGATCTACAGCGTTTTGTGCCGACAACATGAGCCAACGGCGGCACATTTGCCATTGACCCGGCAAGGTGGTTGACCAACTGGACAGTAAATGAATCGACTCTCGAATGGCTCCGACAAACTTACCGGCATAGAGCACACGAATCGTGTCTCGAACAATCCCATCAAGATCCTCCGAATCCTCGTTGTAGAGCATTAAGGTGACATTGGTCATACCAAACAAGGTACGGCCTGCGGTCATCTCGCCTTGAGCGGCCAACACTTCATTGACGGCCTCGGTGCGAGCGGGATCGGCTTTCGATTCATTCATCTGTCCGCCGCGAGCCGCGCCGGCCAAGTAGGCGGTGATTGGGTAGCGTGCCGCCTCATTTACCCGCTTAATTGCAGCGATGTGCTTTTTGGTATCGCTGGTACTGGAGACGCGGAACGTGATGGAGAGCGTAAGCTCGCACGGGAGCATCAGCAGCCCCGCAAAAGCGGAAAAAGCCGTACCTTCCACCGGGGGTGCTTTAAGCGAGATTGCTGCACCATACATCCGGCTTGAAGCGTCACCAAACGCGAGGGTGTCGGCAAAAACCGAGACCGGCTTTTCCGGGAGATAGCCGTCCAGAAACGATGCGCCATCCCATGCCTTTTCCACCATGCGAACACCGGGGTTAGCGCAGGCCCACAAAAAACCAAGAAGCTCTTTGCCGCGCATGCGTCGGGGCGAACTCGCATAAAAGGAACTCTCTGCGCGCTCGAGGATTGGCTCGAACTCTTGAATTGACTGCTCAACCTCCGCAGCACGAAAAGCAAACGCAGATCGGTTTGCTAGTGCGGATTTAGCACCTTCAATCATGGCTCGCAGTGGTGAAAGTCCTTCGGCGATGAAATTGCTGATGCGGTCGATGACACCGGACGCTCCGGTTCCGGGCGTCCAAAGCACAGAGACAAAGTGGCGATTGCGAAAGTTGCCACCCGCTTCGAATGTGGCTCGGTTATCGTCGTCCATCAACCTTGCAACGAGCGCCCGGAACTCGCCCGTTGGGTACTCCGCGCTTCTCTGCCGATGAACCGTCCACCACAACGTCACAGGGCGGTCGCGGAAAGCCTCCATGAAACGATCCGCCGATGCGGCCAACTCACGCTGTGCATCAGCACCAGATCCATCTAGATCGAGTCCCGTTATCTCGTAGCACGCCAGCATCGACCCGTCTTTGCAGGCGACGATGCCATCCGTTAACGGGACTAGCCACGGCATCAACTCAAGCGACGATCGAGTGTCATCACCACCCCTCATGGCGCTCACAAAAGCTCTCCATCCCGAGAAATAACGAGAGGACGAAGCCCCTCGCGCGGATCACTTGCAGTCCACGGCTCATACCGATTGGCCTGCCTAGCATAGCCAACATAGATTAATCGTAGATCAGCGTCACGCTTGGCCATCTGCACAAGCGCTATGTGAGCGATTAGAGTAATCGCCGGCCAAAAAAAGACGCCTAGCATCAACACCATGACCCCGCACAATGCGAGGTTGAAAACCACGAGTTTGTACTCTCCTCCCAGAAAAAGCTGAGGGCGAGACAGTGACGGGTATGTAGGTGATGTGCGGATCATCAGCAGATTGGGCTCAAGCCCATAAGTTGTGTAACCGTGCCAATATTCAAAATTACCGCAACGCCAATCGCAATCTTTAGCAGGGAGCCCATGAATCCGCGGGCTTCGTCCATCATCCACAGGATAAGCAATGCCACGAGAGCAACGGCAGCTAAACCGACGACTATCGGGCTGTCGATAAATTGACAAATCGCATTGATAAAGCCACCACCGAGGGCATCAAGGCTTTGCGCCATCACACCGCCTGAAGCAGTAAGAAAGCTCATGCCAACAACCACGCGAACGACAGGGTTCAAATCTTTCATGAAATACTCCCAAGGATAGGGCCGCCAAAAACAGGTGTTACAAGGTAATTTCCAGAGGCATCAATGCCGTCTAGACGAATCACGCGGCGGGGGCCGCGCTTGCCTCCGCGTCGCGAACAGAACACGACGTAATGGATGGTTGATGCAATCTGCTGCCTGAGCGCAGAAAGGGGCATGTTCGCTGATTCAGGGGACATTCTAGTTAAGTTCTCCAAACGAAGCAGTGCATCCTTCGCGCTGTTTGCATGGATTGATGCGCCGCCGCCACTGTGACCCGTATTTAGCGCGTCGAGCAGATCATAGGACTCCGGCCCGCGAACCTCGCCGACAAGAATCCGGTCGGGGCGATAGCGTAATGCAAGCTTAACAAGATGGCGAATGCTCACACCAAAAACATCATTCGCCTCGAAGCAAACCCGATTCGGGACAGTGACATTAAGCTCAGCAGTGTCCTCAATTGTTACTACGCGGTCTTTGGCTGGAACCGCACCGAGAAGCGCATTTATGAATGTCGTTTTGCCCGAGCCCGTAGACCCCGCAACCAGAAAGTTTTTATAGCTCTCGACCATCCATACAAAGAACTCGCGAAGCGCTTGCCCGCCTTTCTCAATTTCGGAGACAGGAATCGGGCAGCCATCAGGCACCTCGCCGCCGGCGTCATGCCTGCCAAGGTCAGCGTCCGGCTCCGTCATGCTGAACGAGCCGGCGGCGAGGTAGTCGTCAAGGCTCATCACTGTCCGTGAGTGTTTGCGGATACAAATGCTAGGCCCATGAATGGCGATCGGCGACGTGACAGCAGCGATGCGGAAGCCCGGCATCCGGCAGTCCAGAACCTTTATCAAATCCTTATCGTTGATCGAAGCAAGTGCTTTCGACGCAACACGGATGTTTTCGGCAGTGATACCGGCACCCTCTTGCACCTGTGACATGACCCCCAGGCGCTCGACCCACACATCTCCTGGCGAGTTGATCATCACCTCTTGCGTGTCAGGATCATCGAGGTAATTTTGCAATGGTGAAAGAGCATTCCGAAACAGCTTGATTGCCGAACCCTCTTTGACTTCTGAAAAATGGATAGCACCAGTCATCGCATTGATGCCTGACGCGCCTCTGCATAGGCAATCTCGAGCAGAAGGTTTCGCTGGATCTTTGCTGCGTAACGTCGCTTTTTGTGCTCGCTGCGCGCGTTGTAACGACCGACCGCCTCCCATGTCATCCCGTGCTTTCGTATCTCGCCGGCGAGAATCCATGCACCAACAGCAATCGAAACGCAGGGGTCGAAAAGTGTCTCAGGGTCGATGCCGGCGCGGCGGAGCGTGGGAAACCAGAAGCTGTTGATCTGCATCAGGCCTCGATCCTCGCTGTCGTTAAAATTGGCTCGATTGATAGCACGAGCGTTGAACCCCGACTCCTGTCGGGCGATGGCACGTAGCAGCAAGGGACTGATGGAGAAGTGTTGGCCGGCTCGCTCAAAGCAGGCATCGTATTTGCGAGTCGCCTCGGCTGAAGATGGGAAGATCAGCGCCAGACAGGCTAAAAAGATCAGGCTCAGGACACTTCGATACATCATTGATCTACCTTTTTTTGTTGGCCATCTTGACTTGAGTCGGCAGCAGCAGCAGCAGCGCGCTGTTCTTCGAGATCGTCCCTGAAAAACTGGCGAAAAACGAGGTATTGGCAGGACAGAACAAGCTCCGCGGAGGCGATGCTCGTCCTACTTTCAGCCGCGTTGCCAGCAAGGCTGGCAATCGACGTTATCGCCCTGCCCAGCCAATCAACAGGCAAGCATGCCCTGTCAATGCGCTGCAACGGGCTATTGCCCAACACAACGAAGACGAAAAAGAACATCGTGCAGAGAAAGAAGACTGTTCCGAAATGAGTTTTCATACAGGCAGATGATACATGATGTTATTGTTCTTTCAACGTCCTTAGAGAGATTGTGATGCTGAAGTTTGCAGACCTCCAGCGCCTTCGGCTTGGCGGCACTCAAGACAACCTCGGGCTGACCGCTCTGGGATCAGGAGCGCTTCTAGCGTCTGCCGGAAGCCCCCTGGCTGGCCCGATCGGAACCTTGATGGGAACTATCGCGGGCGCGGCAGGCGGTGCCTATTTCGCGAACCGGCTTGCCGATGTATTGACGTTTGAAACCTTTGAGGGGCCTGATGGAGGGGTTAAAATCAACTCATCATCGGTTCCAAAAGTAACAGGGGATTTTATGAACCTCGGTTATTTGGCGGATACCGGGGAAGCACTTAATATACCACTAAAAGATTTCAGCAGGCACCTTATGATAACCGGCATGACTGGCGTCGGTAAAACTGTGCTTGGATCGTGGCTTTTTTATCAGCAGGTTCAGCGTGGTGGCGGGTTGCTTTTTGTTGACGGAAAGGTTGACTTTGATAATCTACTGATGATGCGAAATATGTGCGCCGCTGCGGGGCGCGAACAGGACTTCCTTGTCGTTAATTTTGACGACCCGTCATTATCAAACACATACAACCCCGTTCTACATGGCGATGCCGATGAGGTGGGCTCTCGCGTTATGGCGCTGACCCCTGCTAGTGAGAATAATCCCGGAACAGATTATTACCGCCAAGCAGCGAGCGGTGCAATCACTGCGATTGTCAGCGGCCTGCGCGCATCAGGGCGCGCCTACAACCCTCTGGACATCGCCCTGATGCTCCAGAGCGAGAAGATATTCAGGGCTGTAGAAGCCATGATCCCGCGCAAAACGCCGGGTGAAGTGGCTTTTAAGACGTGGGCAAGGCGATTTGTCAGCATCGGACGTGATGGCCAAGACCAAGGCCTTGACATGAAGAAGGTTCGCGATGAGTTAGGCGGGCTTGTTGGTAAGATTTATACGTTCGGATCCGGTAACTTTGGACAAGTTTGCAATAGCTATGATCCCGAAGTAGTATTGCTAGATGCTATTAAGCAAAACAAGATCGTATACATAACAATCCCGTCTATGGGCAAAAAAGAAAGTGCGGGCGCTGCGGGAAAGATGTTAATTGGTGATTTGCGCTCCGCGTTAGGACACATGCAAAAGCATGCGCAGGATAGACCGAAGATACCTTTCCTTGCTTTTTTCGATGAAGCCGGCGCGTATCTAACCAGTGCAGCAACGACGATGCTAGAGCAGGCTAGATCCTGTAACGTATCCATTACAGTATCTGTCCAGACAAAGGGTAATTACGATCAAATTAGTCCTGACTTTAGGCAGTCAGTAACAGGCAATACTCTCATAAAAGCATGGTTTAAGCTCAACGAGCCAGATACTCTCGAATGGGCTGAAAAAATGATTGGCACAGAGCGTCAAATCGACTACGGCGTCAGCGCAAGCCGTGGTGAAGGGCTTAGCAGGGCGTCAATCTCAAACACCAAAGCACGAGGTCTTTCCGATAGCTCAGGGGTGGGCTATAGCGAGTCGGTCAAAGAAGCGGCGCGGGTAAGTCAGAACAACATTCTCCGACTCGGACAAGGTGAGTGCATCATTCAATACGACGGCGACAAGGTGTATCACGTCAGAATTCCATTCCTGAAGTTCACGCCTGAATTCAAGGCTGAGATGGGCAACAGCTTTGTACCCAACCGACGCCGCCAGAGACGAGTTCCTGGTGTTTACGCCTACCGCATTGCCCAGGAAATGATAGATGAAAGCGAGAGGAACGGGAGTGGTGCATGATCCACAATCCAATTGCTCGTGCCGCCGGAATTGTTTTTGGTTTTTGGTGGCTGGCCCTCACTGTCTGGGGGGTCTGGAATTGGGATAGCGCGAACGTCACTTTATCGACTGTCACGACTATCATCGCAATCTCCCTGGCAGCCCCTCTTTTGGGGGCAATCATCGGTTTTTTCGGGATGCTCGCCTATCGGAGCGGAAAAGTTGCATTGAGAGAATTCACTCTCAGGCAAGGCGCTAGCCGAGATGGCGTGCAGGTTTTGATTGGAACTTTGCCGTTAGCGCCATCCATCGAACGCATAGAGCCTTCTGATGCGGATCTTGCTCGGATTCCTCGGTGGTCGGAGTTTTGCATAGCCTTTCCTCTCCACGCTCAGGCGCTGTCTGCTGTTATGGCCGTGATGAAAGCGAAGGAGTCGTTGCCAGCATCCCCTGTGCCCGGAGGTCATGGCGGTCGAACGCTGATTGAGCATTCGCTTGGCGTGGTGGAGTCCATGATTAAAGTGGCACCAAAATGGGTTTACAAGGGGCAAAAGAACAAATCAGGGAAGATCGTGCGGGCAACAAACGAAGGCGATCACAGGTTTACGCCAGCAGATTTTGGTCTGCTTGTATTAACAGCATTCTCTCATGACATAGGCAAGGTTCGCTGTTATGAGCAGTGCGATGGGCGCGTGGTTGAAGTGCTCCCGAACCACGACACTGAGGGCGCAAGGATTCTGCGGTTGATCCCTGAGATTATGGCGCTGCCAATCACCGATCGGCGAGCGATCATCACAGCCATTGCGTATTACCACCACCCTTTCTCTATTCCTGATTCAGATTGGGTGACGGATCGGGTTCGTAGTTTGATGGAGCTATTGATCGTTGCCGATCACGCTGCGGGACGGTTAGAAGGTCATTCACTAACCAACTATTCGAGTGATGAAGACGAATCAGCCGCTCCGTTTTCAGCAACTTATAGTCCTGACGCTCGCCTTGAGGCGGTCATGAACAAAGTCGCCGGACAAAACCACAAGGATATATTCGAGACAGCGAGAGCCGAAGATGAGGCTTTATCATCAGAAGATACCTCTGACATCGAAATTGAACGCCTTGGTAAAGTGGCGGCCGCACAGCATGAAAAATTAGACGGGGATAACCCAGAAGACGATGAGAACACAAGCATTGCAGCATTTGCTATGGCGCTTCGGAAGTCTCGTACTGAAATAAACAGTAAGCACGCAAATACTCGAATCGGCTTCAAGCGTGGCGACTACCTTTATTTGTCCGAGAACCGTCTGCGCGCCTTAGTTTCAATGCTCCCTGAATCCTCGCTTAGAAAATTCAGACTATTCTCAGCCAATCTGGTTGATAATAACAACGGCGAGGGACTGAGAATAAACGCTTACACGAACAGTCTGCTAGAGGGTCTTGAGGCGAAGGGCTGGCTCACACTTTTAGCACCCCTATCTGAAATGAATGGAGAAATTGGCCGTGTTAGCGCCAAAAACGCCATTTGGAAAATCACTACCAAGATAAGCAAGGATCAGCTTACTTCAAGCGTTGGCGGTGGCTTCATAATAATTTCAGCGGCCCCTTTTGAACTCTCAAATATCAAAGATTGGCCGCACGAGATAAAGATTGAGAAGCCCTTCTTTGGACTTGGCGCGCTACTGGATAAAGCCGGGATGGAGGCACGTCGGTCTGCGGGCACGTCCCCATCAGTAAACTTTTCTGATGAATCTGAACGCTCGAAGGCTGTCCGTGAAAATAGTGCGGACGAGCATGGTGAGTCAGCCAAGGTTGATGAAAAGGCTATCGTTGCTCAGGCGCTTGAGGACATTCGACTGGCCATTTCCGATGCTGAGCTTGAGCCATCAAAGCGATCCGATGGGTTTATGTTTTTCAAGACAGAAGGCCCAGCAGGCTCCTTGATTGAGGAAAGACTTGAAGTGATGGGGTTGTCTAGAAATCAAGCAGGAATCCTAACAGTGATGGGCTCTTCGGGTATTTTGTTTTATAGGGTTCCTGAAGCAGTTGCATCCCCGGAAGACTGAATCTGGTTATGGCAGATACCCTCCCCCCAAGTAAACCCCTCGTATCCCGAAAATCGCTCACCGGCAACACAGATGTACTCAAGAACCTTCTCGACGACAATCCATCGGCGACCCAAACGCTCAGCAGCCATGCCAGCCTTGGCCGTCCCTCCGAACGGATCAACAACGAGATCACCTGTCTTGGACAGGAACCGAATCAGAAAGTCCGGGATCGATAGTGGCTGCATCGCTCCGTGCGCGGGTAGACCCAGCCGCTTCGCGTCCTCACGGTACCGTCTGGTGTCCGCGCAAGAATGTCCTCGTGTCAGGATGTTTCGCGGAATTCGTCCCTCAGTGGGGGCTCCGAAGGATCCCGGACGCAAGGTATAAGCACCGTCTCCGTAGTTGGTATTTCGATCTTCACCACCGGCCTTCATGAGTCGCAGTTGCGCTTCGGTGTGAGCCTCAAGAACTCGGCGATTGTCCGCCGTGATTCGGGTCGGATCGTTGGTGAACCAAAGTATTGGCTCCCATGCGACATTCAGTTGCACGCGCTTTTTCGACGCCCAGGCGACGGGGCCGGGCGGCTTTGATGGGTTGTGCCAGATCAGCCGGTCCATCAGAGACATTCCGAAGCGATCGGCGATCGCCAGAGTCAGTCGTTCCAGGTAGAGAGATCGAGTCGGACGGCCCGGCTCAAAAACGTCGTTTGAAACATTCAGGCAAAGTGAGCCGCCGGGGGCTAGCGCCTTGATCGCCGGCTCAATGGACTTGCAGATGAAGTCGATGTAAGCCTCAGTGTCGGGCGTGCCGCCGTAGCGGCGGGCTATTTGGATTGGGTACGGTGGGCTGGAGACGATCAGCGTAATGGGCTGATCCAGTCCGGCCAGAGCGGTCGAGCAATCGCCCCAGACAGCCAGGCCGAGGTTGGTGCTAAATCCCAATAGGGCGATCCCCGGACGGGCGGTTGAGAGTCCATTCTCTCGGTCTGCAAGACGCCATGCGCCTCGCTCTCCCGGCACCTTCTCGATTACACCAAGAGATTTCAGTGTTTGCTGTTGCCAGCGAACTTGGCGCTTCCATACGGAACGTTGAGTACCAGAGCTACCGATCGGCGATTTTGCAGCAGGGTCTAGGCCTGTGGCTTCTGCGATGGCGCTGTACAGATCCGCGTTCGACAGGACGCCGCGCTCGGCGTAGACAGAGACGACAGCAGAGAACAGGTCTGGCTGGAGCGCCATTATATTACCCTCTCTTAAGGCGGCGATGATGTCATGAATATCGCCTCGCTGCGGATGCGCCTGAGTTCATCTCGAAACTGCTCAGGGGTAAGAACTGTTTTTTGGCGGGCGGAAGCAACAGTTGAAGATGCGTGCGTACCGTACATTCCCGTATTTTCCACTTCTGCGTCTATCGGCGGCGGCGGCGGCGGCGGCGGACGGCACGGCGGCGCAACGCGGGTGTCAGCCCCAAGGAGGAGTGATCCGCGCTCTACCACGAGACTTTCAGTGCGAATAACGCCTCGGACGCTGCCGCCTTCGTGGATGCGGACATAATCTGCCTCAACACTGCCGTAGACCTCACCGAATATGATCACTACCGAAGCGCTTATTCCACCATGTATAACTGCCCCCTTTTTGATGAAGGCCGCCATGCGCTCACCTGTTATGGCGACCTTTCCCTCCACCGTCCCGCCAATGATGGCCGACTGAGAGAGCACTAGGTCGCCCGTAATAATGGCTCCATCTGGAATGGCCGCCGTGATTTTGTAACGCCTTGCTTCATCGCCGCGCACCAATTCACTGGACGGAGCAGCGGTCGCGCTCTTTGCTGCCCCGTTATTGGGAGTAATGGACTGGCTTGGGCCGAAGCTGTTAATGAACCGAGTGATGTAGTTTGACATTAGCGACCGACCGGACAGGAAATCTTTTTGATGATGCTGTAACGATTATTGTTAATCATGTCTTTTGCTGAGCTAACGCCAATTGGATCGGATTCCATCAAAATCTCAAATGAGCGCTCAATCTTTCGACGCTCTTCTTCAGTCTGCGCTCGGGCTGTTGCTGTACCGCGCTGATCGAGTAATGACGCTAGCGCGTCATCAGCAAGGCCGAGCCCTGCGATCAGAGCAAAATCGCCACTGATGCCCTGTCGCTCGGCTTCGGCACAGACGCCACCCTTCACTGTGAGAGAGATATTTGCTGTTCCCAATCGTCCGGTATGATAGGCAACGGGTTGAGCGGAAATAACGAGTTCGCCAGAAGGCGAAATAAATGCCCCTGGAAGTGAAGGCGCGCCATCAGAAAGCGGAAAAAATCCGGCAAAGATAGCTCCGCGCCGATGGGTCAGATCACCAGGGGAAACGCGGACGTTAATCTCGTCGGCGCATCGCGGGGAAGAAGGACACCCGAACGTTGAGCGCATAGAACCGCTATATGACTGGGCCAATGCGGGAGAAGGCAAAGCAAGAAACGCTGCGCACAAAACGGCAAGGCGCATCATCGGCGGATCTCCTCAATGCGGCCGTTAGCGGCCGTCAATCCGCTGCCAGCGGGGACAATGATCGTTCTTCCATCGGGTGCGCGGAGAACCACGCCGTCCTCAAGGACAGCCTCGACCTCAATCCGTGTAGGCGGGACTGGCCGAGGCGTTGCACGACGCAGGGCGGCAATCTCACTCTTGAGTCGAGCGATTTCAGCAGTGTCGGCTGGCAGTGATTCCATTGGCACCGGCACAGCAGACAGCAATACAGCAGGCACCGGCGCAGCAGGTTCTTGAGCGGGCGCTGGCGCACCTGCCCCCACGGGCATTGATGCTGGCTCGGCTGCCACAACAGCTACGGGCTCAGGCGCGCTACCAGAGACTGGTACCGAATTGTCAGCCGCAAGAAGTCCAACCTCGGGCGGGCCAACCTCCTGCGCCACCGTAGCGCTCGGGAAAAACTCAGGAACTGCCTGGGGCTCAGGAGCAGGAGGCGATGCAACCCTCTCTGTCGCATCTACATCATCAGCCTCAGCCGCAACGAGTGCGGCTGGAGGAGAACTTGGAACAGAGCCAGCGCCGCCCGCCATTATTCCAATGACAGCTAGACCGACCGCTAGTACTGCGATGCCAGCAAAAGCGAGCTTTTTACCCTTTGAAGCATCCCACTTCCCTTTTTTTTCTCGTGGCGGAACAGGCTTTACATCCAAGACAGACCCGCCTTTCATGGCTGCGTTCATAAAGTCGTCTGTAGCGTCTTGCAGAACATCCTGCTCGACTGAACCGATGGCATCATTACTTTTCATAAGGTCGTTGTCCGGGGGTTGCGAAACAGTCTAGCAAGGTGTGCAACGAAACACCAAAACACCTCGAAGCAAGGCTTGTGCCGTAATTGTGCGGCAAACGCAGGAGAAAACTAATGCGTGCAAGCGAAATTTTCGCACGCGCTAGGGATGCCGACCTGCCATCGATGTGGCAGGGCACCCTACACAAGGGGAATGGGCGGTACACCTCTAATTGGACTCCTTGCTGCGGGGAGGGCAGCAGGAGGGATCGTGGCTCCATCGGTAAGGTGGGTGGCATCTGGCGTTGGCGCTGCTTTGTCTGCAACAGCGGTGGTACAGCCGTGGACTATGTGGCGATGTGCGAGGGAATGTCACCAGACGATGCTGCAAGGAAAATTGTTTCCGGGAGCGTCAACTTTAGCCAAATTGTTAAGCCGATCGAGAAAAATGAACGTCCGGTAAAAGCCACAGGTGAGGCAATGGCTGCGGTCATCAACATGCTGAAAAAGCACCCACTGACTGAAGATGTTGTTGCCTACCTTGAGGGTCGAGGCCTGACGCGCAGGACAATCGTAGAAGCAAAAAAGCGAGGCATTCTTGCCTGCCTCCCATCGATACCTGAAGAAGCCGTTTTGTGGCTCGAGGTCAATGTTGGAAGGGAGGCTATGTCAGAAGCAGGGATGTGGTCAAAACGATGGCCGTCCGCCGCTTATCGCCCATTGATTCTGATCAATGGCAGCGGATTGACCTTGGAGCTTCGCCAACTTACGGAAAGCATTGGTTCATCACCCAAAGCCATCCAATACGGAATTCAGGATGCGCCATTTGTCTGGAAACCAAGAGGTGAAGTGAATCGAATCGTTGTTGTTGAGGGCGGAATAGATCTGCTCTCAATGGTCGATATGGGGGATGTCGATGACGCTCTCATCATCGGCATTTTTGGCACCGGAACATGGAGGGCGGCCTGGGGCAAGAAGATCTCGGAAAAGTACCCATCGGCACGATGGGAGATCGCGACAGATGCCAACGATGCGGGACACAAGTGCGCTGAGTCGGTAAGTGTACAGTTGGACGGATTAGGCAAGAAATGGTCGCGCCGAATCCCTTTTTGCGGAGAAGACTGGAACGACGCCTTGAAGTCAATTTCCGCCTAAAATCCCTAAGACGAGGAGAAAAAGATGGTTGAGAAAGTACGCGCCGGATGGGGCGTTTGGCGTTGGCGGCACACGCGAACGTGCCAGAACGGCCACGAGGTGAAAATACTAGGAGATAGCACGAAGCGGCCAGCGAGCCTACCGCCCGGAGGTATCCTCTGCCCGCACTGCAAGTCCCTGGTGGGCTTTGGTTCAAGCCGCAATATCCAAAATAACCGAGGCTAATCCGTCTCGGCTATGTCATCAATCTATCAAGGCTCCTGCTAATGCAGGAGCCTTTCTTCATCGCCAAAATATCCAGCGCTGAGTGCTTAATTCAGAGTCGGCGAGTGCTTTTATCTTCACGGACTGAGGGAATAACAGTTTGCCGCGGGAGCCAATTCTTGAAGTACAGGTAGTGAGCTTGAAAAACGCTCGAAAAGACCTCATGGGTTCCCGTAAAAACAATTCCGGCGATTTTTGAAGAGCCCTTCAAAAAACCCTTGAACAGAAAAGTAATAATGATTCTCGTTGGTGAAAAAATTAGTCCGATCACGAGCAGGATAATGGCAAGAACAACCGTAAACGGGTCAAACCACGCGATCACCTTGTCGAGAAAATCCTTCATGAGCCGCTTGATGAAGCCATTCTGGCGCGGCGCTCTTCAGCGATCTGTACTAGCGCCTCTACCTGCCTGATTCGGATGGCCGTTGGTGAGCCGAGCCCCTTCATCCAGCGGAATGTCGTTGATCGGTTCG
>QLUN01000299.1 GCA_018725455.1 Chloroflexota bacterium | reverse complement strand
TAAGAATGTATTCGATCATACGTCTTGCCTTGAAAGTTCGCCATTAGCCCCAATGCCAGGAACTTAAGCGACATTTCGCTTCAACGGAAAGCCTGACATTTTCACTTTTACGGCACGGGGAGATTTTCTACCGGGCCGCTTGGGAACTGTACCTCGCGCAATCGCGCAGCGCATAAATCGAATTCGGTCCGCAGCCGAAATCGAATGGTCCAACATCACGTCCCGCATGCATTCACGAACCCGCTCCAGTGTTCCGGTAAAACTCAGTCGCGTCGGCGCGATGTCGAATTCATTGCCGACGTCGGCCATGACGCCACGAAGGATGTTGTAAGCAGTAACCATTCCATACAGCTCCTGCTTCACGCGCATCGGCGTGTGACTTCGGAATACGACCGGCCGATTGACGGTTGTGCAATCCGCGAGGTGCGTCTTGATCTCGTCAAGCACGGTTTCCACTTCCCATCTTTCATGGTAGAGCGCGGCGATCTCGTCTCGCGGAATCTTTGGATCAAGCAGTGTCGTCAGAAGCCGAATAGTTTCCGTTCCGCCTTCCGGAACGTAAGAAATCATGCGGAGCGTCCAGGTTCGAGGCATGTCGGGCCGCTTTTTTCGATAATACCTCGGGATTTCGATCTCCACGATCGCGTCAGATTTCGAAAGTCGTTTCACGACCCGAGGCGAGCAGTTGCTTTTCATCCGGACAACAAAATCGCAGCCTTGACCGCGGAGATCCCACAAAAAGTCGAAGGCGAAGAAAAGGCGGTCCATAAGCACCAGCACGCCCTTCCCGAGCTTCGGAAAGAGTTTGCGGGCGAGGCCCAGTTCGAATGCGCGATAGCGACCTTGAACCAGATCTTTGACGATTCTGGTTCCGATTTGCACGAGGCACGCAACATGAAGTTGCGGATAGCCCGCGCGCCCACGGCTCACGCCGGGCAGACCGAAATGCCGTCGGTTGGACAACGTATCCGCGACGGGAAATGTCGAGCCATCGATGGCATTAACTTCTCGTCCGTGGAACGTCAACGGGTGAAATCGTTTTTCCAAATCTTCAACGATGCGTCGAAACAAAAGAGCCACCGGCTTCAAGCCGAGTCGATCACGCGCTTTGGTGAGAGCGGTACTTGACGGCGGCTTCTCGCCCTTCCAAAAACGGGAGGTGAGCCGGGTGTGATGGAACTTCTCAAGAAGATTCACGTAGGACACCCGCCGAAAAAATCCGAGTAGCACGACAAATACCATCGTTAACGCGGCGGGAAGAGATCGCTCTCGATCATCCTCGGCGTCGGCATCACGAATTACCGCGCTCAAGAGTTGCGGTGATAGCGTCTTGATCACCGACTCCGGAGAACATTCCTTGCATTGACCAATGCTGTGTTGATAGCTACGTTCCATGTGTCCTCTCCTGCGTAGAAGCTGCGTTCATTGCTATGAATCGCGGTTATCGTAGGAGAGGCATTTACCTCAAATCAATGAAGATCGATCGCTTAAGTTCCTGGCATTGGAGCTAATGGGACAACATAACCCGTTGGGGAGCCAAGGGCCTCTGGACAGGACGAACCGT
>QLUN01000298.1 GCA_018725455.1 Chloroflexota bacterium | reverse complement strand
TGAACACATTCTTGCCCACCTGAAGCATCTTCTCCAGGGCGGGGAGCAGGTCGGAGACGGCGGAGATCTTCTTGTCGGCGATCAGGATATATGGTTCCTCAACTACCGCTTCCATACGCTCCGGATTGGTTATGAAGTAGGGACTGATATAGCCGCGGTCGAATTTCATGCCTTCCACGAACTCCGTTTCGAACTTCAGGCCCTTACCTTCCTCCACAGTTATCACCCCATCCTTGCCCACCTTCTCCATTACATCAGCAATGAGATTGCCGATTTCAGCATCGCGGCAGGAGACCGTGGCTACCTGAGCCACCTGCTCTTTACCCTTCACCTCGGTGGATAACCTCTTTAACTCCTCGACCACTGCAGCGGTGGCTTTCTCGATGCCCCGCTTGAGCGCCATGGGGTTGGCCCCGGCAGCGATGTTCTTCATCCCCCCATGGATTATGGATTGCGCCAGGACGCTGGATGTGGTAGTGCCGTCACCGCAGGCATCATTGGTCTTGGTGGCGGCCTCCTTTACCAGTTGAGCTCCCATGTTCTCGAAGGGACCCTCAAGCTCGATCTCCTTGGCAATGCTAACCCCGTCATCAACTACCGCGGGGGGGCCGAATTTCTTGTCTAAAGCCACCGGACGCCCTTTCGGCCCGAGCGTCACCTTCATCGCGTTTACCATGGCGTCAACCCCGTTGATCAGGGATCGCCGTGCATCTTCACCGTAGGCTATTTGTTTTGCCATCTTTCTTCCTCCTTTATGTCGGGGATTTCAGGGGGTGTCCCCCTGATGCCCTACTTCTTTCTCTTGGCCTGGATGTCGCTTTCCCGAAGGATGAGATACTCCTCATCCTCATATTTCCACTCGGTACCGGCGTATTTGGCGTAGATCACTGTATCGCCTTTCTTGACGTCCATTGGAATACGCTTGCTTCCATCCTCGGAAAGCCTGCCAGGGCCGACCGCTACCACTTTTCCCTCCTGTGGTTTCTCCTTGGCAGTGTCCGGGAGCACGATGCCCCCCTTTGTTACCTCCTCGCGGATTTGCGGCTTCACGATCACCCGATCAGCCAGTGGGGTAACATTCAGTGCCATCAATCACCTCCATCCTTAGTTTGGCAAAATTAGCCCTCTCCCCCTGAGAGTGCTAATTATTTATACCATACTCCGCGGGCGTTTGTCAAGGGGGGTGTTAGGAAAGGTTGAAAAGTGAACTCATTTATGGTGAAGACACCTATCCTCGGGCACATAACCCGGTCACCAGCCATTACGTAAGTGGCGCCGTGCGCTTTCCGGTCGACTTGCGCCTGTATCGGCGTTACGAGGAGTTCACCCACTGGGAAGCATTTGTCCAGAAGCATTTCCCCGGGCGAGAGATACCGATCAAGAAGAAAGAAGGAGCACGGTTTCACAAGGAAGTCGATCCCGTCATCAACACCCTGTTGTGCTTCAGTGGAAGTCGGACAGATAGATTCAGGGAAAAATGCGACACCTCCTCCCGGATAAGATATAATAAAACCAGACCAGGAGGAGTTGACATGGGTAGAAATCAAGGCAGACGATTGAGTGCTGAGGA
>QLUN01000297.1 GCA_018725455.1 Chloroflexota bacterium | reverse complement strand
GACTATCGACTGATTCGCTAACTCCAGAGCGAAGCGTCTCCAGAGCGAAGCGTCTCCAGACTGAGGAGGAATTGCGTGACAGGCTCAGATTCCCCGTCGCCGAAAGAATCTTCCTCGTCGCAGAGGCTTTCAAAAGAGGAATTCACGTGGAAGAGGTGGCGGAACTCACCAGTATCGACCCCTGGTTTCTGGAGAAGATCAGGAACATCGTCCTCCTTGAAACGGAGATCGAGAAATATGATCTCAATCTCATCCCCCGGGAGCTCCTCCTGGAGGCGAAGAGGATGGGTTTCTCCGATAGACAGCTCGCTCATCTGCTGAAAGTCGATGAGCTGGAGCTTCGCGGCAAGAGAAAGGAGATGGGAATAGTTCCGACATATAAGCTGGTGGATACCTGCGCCGCCGAGTTCGCAGCCAGGACGCCCTATTATTATTCTTGCTATGAAGATGAGGACGAGGTCGAGGTAACACCGAGAAAGAAAACACTCCTAATCGGCGGGGGTCCGAACAGGATAGGGCAGGGTATTGAGTTCGACTATTGTTGCGTTCAGGCGGCTTTTGCCCTCAAGGAAGAGGGGTATGAAACCATAATGGTGAATTGCAATCCAGAGACGGTGAGTACCGACTATGATACCACGGATAGACTATATTTTGAGCCTTTGACCTTTGAGGATGTCTTAAACATCATCGAAAAAGAAAAACCCGATGGGGTGATTGTTCAGTTCGGCGGGCAGACGCCTTTGAATCTGGCTATTCCCCTGGAGAAAGCAGGAGCGAAAATAATTGGGACCTCCCCGAATTCCATCGATATGGCGGAGGATAGAAAAAGATTCGGCGAGCTCTTGCTAAGATTGGGTATACCTCAGGCCGAGAATGGGACCGCTCTCTCCCTTGAGGAGGCGGCGAAGATAGCCGCGGACATTGGTTACCCCGTTCTGGTCAGGCCTTCCTATGTGCTGGGTGGGAGGGGAATGGAGATAGTTTACGACGAAGAAACTTTGCTGAGGTACATGCGGGAGGCAATGGAGATATCTCCGGAAAAGCCGGTCCTGGTAGACCAATTCCTGGAAGAGGCCACCGAGGTTGAGGTCGATGCCGTCTTCGACGGTGAAAATCTCTTCATTGGTGGGATAATGGAGCACATCGAGGAGGCGGGGATCCATTCCGGTGACAGCGCCTGTGCTCTGCCCCCCCAGAACCTGGATCCGGAGACCTTAAAGGTGATAAGGGATTATACCGACAAGATCGCCCGGGAGCTGGAGGTGAGCGGGTTGATGAATATCCAGTTTGCGGTGAAGGATGAGAGGGTGTATGTCCTGGAGGTGAATCCAAGGGCATCCCGGACTGTGCCTTATATAAGCAAGGCGAGCGGCGTTCCACTGGCGAAGATAGCCGCCAAAGTGATACTGGGCAAAACCTTAAAGGAACTGGAGGAACAGGGGTCAGGGGTCAGGGGTCAGGGATCAGTTCCCACCCCGTACCTCCGACAACCGGCAACCGACCCCTGGCAACTGGGGCATGTAGCGGTAAAGGAGGCCGTTTTCCCGTTCTCCAAGTTCCCCGAAGTGGATCCGATCCTCGGTCCG
>QLUN01000296.1 GCA_018725455.1 Chloroflexota bacterium | reverse complement strand
ATACGTCCCTAAATACCCGACTTGCTTCCTCTCGACCAAAAATTCTTCAGGACTAACCGTTACGGTTGATTGGCTCATCTGTCCTCCTTGATGTCTAACGAAATGCATGCCTCCATGCTCTTACTGTCCCTCTCCCTGACCCAATCAACAATGGCTCATGTTCAATTTACCTCTTCGCCCGACGGCCTCTACCTTGCAGGGTTGCAGCGATCTCTGCGGCCTCAATATCCACGATCAGCGTGTGGCTCTCAGGATCGAATCTAATCCCTTTAACCACCCCGCTCGCCGGTGCTGGAACAGCATCGCGGGTATCCGGGTCAACCCCTATCAAATCACCCTTAACTATCTCCCTTCCCACCCGGCCCCGCACCCCGGTATAAGCACTCACCCGAACTGCTATCATCACTGCTTCCTCTCAAATTCCTCGCCCTCCAAACGGCAGGGTTATACCCCGTGGGATATTGAGAATATCCCACGGGGTGGTACAGGAGGTAAAGGTGAAAAAGGCGTCTTATGCATGTATCATATCCCTGACAAACTGGCCCGCAAAGTGGCTATCCCAACCCAGATGTCGCTGTATCAGGTTCCGTACGTGTTGCACCGACATCGGCATAAGGCGCTGGTCATCGATTTCAAGAATAATCGAACCCTGAAAACCGATCTCGCCCAGGGTAGCAAAGAAGGTAGCAAAATCAAACGTTCCTCTGCCAATGGGTTGATGGTCACTGAGCGACTGCATAGAATCCGAATAGTAGCGCCTCTCGATATCGTGCAGATGAATTTCCCTGATAAGCGCAGCATGTGATCGGGTGAATTTACCACAATCACCACCCTGCAAGACGATATGGCCGATGTCCTGGCAGACGGAAAGCCCCAGTCTTTCTACCACCGGCATAAAGTAACGAAAGTCTACCGGGGGTAGATTCTCGACCAGTATCTGATGTGGAGCCATCAATGTGGCAACCTTCATCAGGCTTTCCTCGACATATCCCATCACCTCACCAATCAGCGGGTCAAGCCCCGATTTATACGAAGAAAATACATTCCCTGTCAAATGAATCACAGCGTGAATGGGCTGCAACTCGGAGGCCAGGTCGATGGCATCGAGAATGGTGTCCACACTCGCTGACCTGATTCTTTCCATGGGACACGATATATCAAGATAGCGAAATGGCAGGTGCAGGGAGAAGGCCATCTCTTGACGATATTCCCGAAGTCTCTTGACCGCCATTTTCATCATGCCGGGATAGAGCAAATCAGCGTCAAAATGCAGCTCCAGCTGGTCTACGTCAAGCTCCAGTGTCTGCTCTATCTCGTGGTGGAGAAATCCCTCTCGATTAAGCCCTTCTTGTCTGGCCCGGATAGCCGCCGGCAGGGTCAGGATATGCGTCCCCAGATAAGGAACCTGCCCCGTTCGATGTTTGCTATCTAACAGGGCAGTCTCCCTCCTCTCGTCCAAATCACCGGTTGTCTCACACCGTGCCACGCTCAGGGTTGAACTCATTTTCTCTCCTTTCATGTCCTATTCCAGCAGCAACTCTTGCCACACTTATAGCATAGCAGATGAATGTTAAGGGGATTTTAAGAGATGGTTAAG
>QLUN01000295.1 GCA_018725455.1 Chloroflexota bacterium | reverse complement strand
TGGGCGCAAACTTCTTTACCGTAGCAGGAGCAACAGCAGTAACAAATGCTGCCGGCTCAGGCGTTGTTACAGCGGTATTCCCCGCAACAACACCTGCCACCATCAATATAGCGGCCATCCCGGGAGTAACGGCGCCGGTAACAGGCGCAACCCCGGTAACAGCCATAACGCCAACGGCTCAGTACACCGGAACCGTTACGTGGTTACCGGCGTTACCGGCAGACGGTAGGTTTGCGGCCGCCACAGCCTATACCGCCACCATTACCCTCACACCAGCAGCCGGCTTTACCTTAACCGGTGTGGGCGCAAACTTCTTTACCGTAGCAGGAGCAACAGCAGTAACAAATGCTGCCGGCTCAGGCGTTGTAATAGCGGTATTCCCCGCAACGGCGCCTCGTGTAGCGCAGCCTGTAGTGTCGGTTGCTGCTACCACGGTCACTGGCACTCTGGAGCCGGCAGTTCTCCGCCTCAGGGTGCCTCTTGCTGCAGGCATTCTCCTGGAGAGGGGAGTGGTTAACACCTCCGCAGTGCGACCGGAGATTGAGGGTACTGCCGCGTGGAAGTGGCAGTTAAGAGTAGAGGACACGAAAGTCTTGAACAAGGGGCACATGACGGATGGTGCTACCAGACTGATCCACTCCATGGTGATCATGGCCACGGGAACCCCTCCAGTTAGCCTGGCGACGCCTGGAGGTGTCTTATTGGCTAGTGGAAAGGGTCCGGGGACAGTCAACGCCGAACTCCGGCAGTTCGTGGAACTCGCCGATGTTAGCGGCAGGTTTGGCATCACCGTTACCTTCATCCTGATTCCGGTCTTCTAAGACCAGGTATAGCCCCCCCTCCTTCCCATGAGATGATGGGAGGGGTGGTGGTGGGGTAATTGTGAGCGAGGTTAGGGGGCTGGCCGCTTAAGGTCAGCCCCCCCCTTAATCCAGAAAAGAAGGAGGTTTGATGAAATCGGCTAAGTACTTAATTATCTTGTTGGCGGCAGTGCTTCTGGCATTGCCCATCCTCTCCAGTTCCCCGGTTTCTGCCGCACCGGGGTTCGGTGTTAGCCCGCCTGTCCTTATGGTCAGCATTGCCCCCGGGGAAAGCACAGATCACACTATAATAGTAGTCAACGAGGCCGGTCCGCCTATGGACCTCATAGTTGAGATGAAAGGGTTGGGACAATCCGCTAATGGCAGTTTTAAGCCACTTGTCCCAGATGAAGACCAAAGCCCCTATTCCGCCCGAACCTTTATCAGCAGCATCTCCCCGTCGGAATTTCATCTGGCCACTGCCAGCTCCCAGGAAATAGAGGTAGTTATTGATGTCCCTGGGAACATTGGTGGTGGTAGCCGCTATGCCATTATTTATATTTCCAGCAAGCCCACCCCTGGACACGACGGCGCCGATATTGCCGTGGCCATAGCCACTCCTGTGGTGGTGACTATCTCCGGCACGGAGCCAAGCAAAACTGGCCACATCAGCGATTTCACCATCGGTGAGCGGGTGGATGGTCTGGTGGACATTAGGGCTACACTCAAGAACACCGGCAACCATCACTATAGAGCCAGGGCTGAAGCAGTGCTCAAAGATGGAAAAGGCAATAAGCTGGCCACTGCTTCCACTCCAT
>QLUN01000294.1 GCA_018725455.1 Chloroflexota bacterium | reverse complement strand
CTGCTCAGCTTGGTTGGACGCCACTTGTTGCCTTCGCTTTTATGGTCTTTTGCCTGCTCTATATTCCCTGTATGGCCGCCACCGGTACCATCCGGAGTGAGACCAACTCCTGGAGGTGGGCCGCGTTTGCTGCCCTTTACACCACCGCAGTTGCCTGGATAGCCGCCACTCTCATCTTTCAAATCGGAAGGCTGTTTATAGTTTAAAGATAAAGGGTGAGGAGTAACCTCCTCCCCCGGGTTATAAGGAAAGAAAGCAATGAAGTGGCTTGAGAATTTTATCGACAATACCGCCCGCCGGCCCGGCGGCTGGCTAGGCCGAGCCATCTACCGCGAGTCGACAGCGCACCGGCCCGGCTTCGAACGCATCAAGGCGAAACTCGCGCTCCGACCACACGAAAGAGTGCTCGAAGTCGGCTGCGGCGGCGGCAAGCTGCTGCAGGAGATGCTGGAGCTATGTGCCGACGGCTGCGCCATCGACTATAGTGCCGACATGGTCGCCCTGGCCGCCGAACGCAACGCCGCCGCCGTGCGCGATGGCCGGCTCGATCTTCGTCAGGGCGACGCCCATCTCCTGCCTTGGCTGGATGCCAGTTGCGACGCCGCCGCCAGCGCCTACATGTTTTTCTTCGTCGAGCGACCGAGGGAGATGCTGCGAGAAATCGCGCGGGTGCTGAAGCCGGGCGGGCGTCTGGTAATCGTCACCATCTCGCGCTCGAAGCTGGTGAACTTGTTCTTTGCACTTTATTCACGCGCCATGCGCTGCTATAGCGACGATGAATTGGCGGAGATGATGCGGGAAGCCGGCTTCGAGGCGGTGCGAGTGCACACCGAAAAACATCGCCTGCAACTGGCCTACGGACGGACGCCGACGTGAACGAACCGGCGCTTCTTCTCGCGCTCAGCTGGGGCGCACAGTTACCACTGATGCTGGCGATGACGATGATCTGGGTGCTACACGGCATGCGCGACGGCGTTCTGCGCGAATGGCTCACCGCCGACCATCACACACTTTGGCATTGGGCGCTCGGCTTCGCATTGCCGGCAATCATGCCGGTCGTGCTCGGAGAACTGGCGACCGAATGGCGGCACGTGCCAGGCGCACAATACCGCGCGTTGGGAACCGTACAGGCCGCGATCGCCCTAGTAGGTGTCTGGGCGGCGTGGCAATACACCTCCGATTTTCGGTAGGGCCAAGCGGTAGGTTAGGGTCAAACCTAACTCATTTTCGATATGGGCTACATCAATTTCGAGATTTTCGCCCAATTGACACTGGCGCAGGTCAAGTTCATCTCGTGACAGATGAAAAACTACCTTAACTTGTGACCGATGGGGTTAGGGTAGAACTTTGTACGCATAGGAGTAAGCATGTCACGTAAAATAGATTTTTCCATAAAAGGGATGACCTGTGAAGATTGTGCCGGGAAACTGGAGGGACACCTCAAGGGACTGAGCGGCATTGAGGAGGCATTTGTAAGCTTCACGCTTAATAAGGCGGTGATCAAATATAAGCCTGAGGCTATTGAACCAATCACTATAAAACGCGTCATTTCTTCTTATGGCTATACTGCCATAGCTGCTGAAGGCAGCATTGGTGCTGCCCTTGAGTTTAAGCATATAGAGA
>QLUN01000293.1 GCA_018725455.1 Chloroflexota bacterium | reverse complement strand
CTCACCGCAGAATATGGTTCGTTGCCCAATCTGTGAGCAGAGATCATCAATGGTGGTGGTGTGCTCCGCAGTGAGCCTTTCCCAACGGCCATCGCGAGTCTGAAACAGTGCAGTGGCGATCTCGCCGCGTCCGGCATTCATGATGGGGCAAACAGGAAACCCCACGTCAGCGTACGGGAAGGCCATAACCTCCAGCGTGCTTATCCCCACCAGGTGAATGCCCAGAGCAAATGCCAACCCCTTGGCGGTGGCTATTCCCGCTCGCAGGCCGTTAAAGCTGCCTGGCCCCCTGGCCACCATGACGCTCTCTATATTCTGTATGTCTGCCTTGCGCTGCTGGAGGAGACAAATCAGATTGGGAATGAGTTCCACAGTATGATTCTGCCCCACATACCAGGTGATCTCGGCAATGAGAGCGCCTCTACTGGATAGAGCCAGGCTGGCAACCCTGGTTGAGGTGTCTATCGCAAGTTCCATTTTCCCTTCAGTTGTTCGACGAGACCGACGTATCTTTGCCCCCGGGGCTCGAACTGTAATCGACGCCCATTACCCGTAAGATACTCAAACCTGATAAGGAGGTGCTCTGGCGGGAGCAAATCCAGAGCCCTGTCGGCCCATTCCACCACGCAGATTCCCTCACCATTGAGGTAGTCACTCATTCCGAGCTCAGCGATTTCCCGGATATCATTGAGCCGGTAGAAATCGATGTGATATAGGTTTAGTCTTCCCTGATATTCTCTCACCAGCACAAATGAGGGGCTTGGGGTATAATCAGGCAGTCCCAATCCCCGGGCAATGCCCTGGGTGAGGCAGGTTTTGCCGGTTCCTAAATCCCCCACCAGGAGAATCAAGTCGCCGATTCTGGCCTGCTCCCCAATACCAGCCCCGATCCGCTGCGTTTCCTCCGGGCTGCAGGTGGTTATGGTTAAATTGTCACGCATTATCCGAGTTGATTTTCTGACACGCCGTAGAGTTCAAAAACGATCCGGTCAATCGAGTTCTGAAGTTCCTGGATTTCCCCTCTAAGGGTTGAGACTGCCTCTAAGACCCTCTGCTTTTGGGCTTCAAACTCCTCCAGTTTTTCGGGAACGATGGGCATTTCTTTGATAGAAACCCAATTCTCCCCCTGGTGATATTCAAGGATTTGAGTGAGGAGCTTGAGGAGTCCCTCCGGGCCGTTAAGTAGGGGCACAGAGAGCCCTCTTGTCGCTGCCTTCCTATCTTTCCCGCAAAGCCTGAGTTCTGGGCCTTCTAAAGTGAGGGAGACATCGCCAACCTTATTCAGGATGAATTTGGTCTCCTGAAAATCCGGGCTATAGGCGATCTTGATTTCGGGGTGAGTCCTTAGAGAAAACTTTTTTTCAGGCGGGAGAGCCTGGACGACAGCTTCAGGATTCATATCAGGCAGAGGATCCTCGGACTTCAGACGTGGTAGCCTTGTCCCCATAAAATACTTTGAGTAGCCGGCAAGCTCAGCCGTTTTCTCTCTAATTGCGTTCACCTTCTCCACGATCTCTGCGTGTAACCTAACATCTTCGGGATTATCAAAATCTATGCGGCGGATGGGGATTTGAGATAGTGGCGTCCCCACATACTCTCTTATTTCGCCTTTTCCCTTCTTAG
>QLUN01000292.1 GCA_018725455.1 Chloroflexota bacterium | reverse complement strand
AATGGATGATCGGTATCATAACCATCCAGCGTGGGATAGTCAAAGGCGACGCTCAGGCCGGTCTGTCCCTGCTCCAGGAGATACTTGTAGCGAGCATTGGTCTCCTCGGCGGTGCCGAAGCCGGCGAACATGCGCATCGTCCAGAGTTGTCCCCGATAACCGGTGGAATGGATGCCACGAAGATAGGGGTATTCGCCGGGAAGTCCGATGTCCCTTTGATAATCGAGATGAGTGGTATGGTCTGGGGTGTAAACCCGCTCGATCGGCAAGCCGGAGATGGTGGTGAAATTGCCCCGGCGCTGCGAGTTTGTTTCTTTTTGTCGGCGCATTTAACCTCCCAAGCTGAGCCGCGCTACCCTGAAGCAACATCGGCTGCGGCACCTTGTTAGACGGTCACCCGATGCTCATGCTTACCGTGTTGCTCTCCTACAGGTACTCTCTCGCTGAGGATTAAGTTTGTAATGGGGAGAGCTGACACTTCAAGTCGTGACAAATCAATGAATGTGCTGGCGTTCTCGATCTCAATGCCGATAACTTGGTTCCGCTCGTTAAAGTCGAGCACAATGCCAGACGCAACTTCTTCGGATTCGGTACTTACCTCATTGGCAAGTTTGAGGTAAAGCATGTCCGTATTTGGATAGTATTGAAAGATCATGACCTTGTTACCCCTGTTCTAAAGTTTAAAGCGGCGATCCAAAAAAGCATTATGCACTGTTTCACCGTCCGGTTCGGTAACAACCCGAAGATACTTACCAAGATCTTGAATAAATGCCCAATGGCGAATGCGTCCATTGGTTTGGACTTCCGTGTGGATGGGATTGCTGATAACATATTCAATCCACTCCTCTTTGAGATATGGCCTGCGGGACGTGACACTTGCTGTGAAGTAATCCGTTGTTTTCATATCTCTTTGTAAATGGCACGAACGATGGTTGTCATCTCGAGATCCTCCTGTAAAAGATATTCAGCCTAATACTCAAATCCGCGCCTGGGCTTGACCCCTTTTTGATAGGGATGTTTAACCTCCACCATCTCGGTCGCCAGATCGGCGAGCTCAATCAGCCTGGGATCGGCGTAGCGACCAGTGAGGATAAGTTCGACATTGCCCGGCTTTTCACGGATTACACGGATAACCTCGTCGAGCGCCACCAGTCCCCAGGCAGCGGCTATATTCACCTCGTCGAGAACCACCAGATCATATTTCCCACTGAGCATGGCCTTCCGGCCGGCCATCAGAGCCCTCTCGGCCTCTTCCTTTTCCTCATCCCTGATATTCTGTGGGTCAACAAAATCGAGGTGCCCGAATCTAGCGACGGTGACATTAGGCAACTGCGCTAGCGCCTGATGTTCGCCATAGGGATAGGTGCCCTTCATGAACTGGACGATATGAACCCTCAGACCTTGTCCTGCAGCACGAAGCACGGCACCCAGGGCAGCGGTTGTCTTGCCCTTCCCGCTGCCGGTGAAAATCTGCACCAGCCCTTCTCGTTCCTCAGGCATAACATCAAACCAAGCCACAAGCCCACTTTAGCAGATGGTAAGTCCAGTGTCAAGGATACGAAGGTTGACCCCCGGCAACAGAAGGGCTATAATACTTGTAGGGGTGAGGCATGCCTCGCCCCTACATTGGG
>QLUN01000291.1 GCA_018725455.1 Chloroflexota bacterium | reverse complement strand
CGCCTTCCCTATTCGGTTAAGCTTGCCACTGAATGTAAGTCGCTGACCCATTATACAAAAGGTACGCCGTCACCTTGCGGCTCCGACTTTTTGTATGCATGCGGTTTCAGGATCTATTTCACTCCCCTCCCGGGGTTCTTTTCGCCTTTCCCTCACGGTACTAGTTCACTATCGGTCGATTACGAGTATTTAGCCTTGGAGGATGGTCCCCCCATGTTCAGACAGGATTTCACGTGTCCCGCCCTACTTGTCGTATCCCTAGTTCCACTCCTGACTTTTTCCGTACGGGGCTATCACCCACTGTGGCCGGACTTTCCAGACCGTTCCGATAAATCAAGAGCTAAAAGATACAGGCTGTTCCGATTTCGCTCGCCACTACTTTCGGAATCTCGGTTGATGTCTGTTCCTCGGGCTACTGAGATGTTTCAGTTCGCCCGGTTCGCCTCACTGCCCTATGTATTCAGGCAGCGATACCCTTGCGGGTGGGTTTCCCCATTCGGAAATCTCCGGATCAAAGCTTGTTTGCCAGCTCCCCGAAGCTTATCGCAGGCTACCACGTCCTTCTTCGCCTGTAATCGCCAAGGCATCCACCACATGCACTTATTCACTTGACCCTATAACTTTGACGCCGTTGCGTCGTCTAGGATCCCTGAACTGTTCGCGTTATGCCGTCTGCATGACTCCGCGTGAGTCATGTCTGGTGACGCAATCATCAGGCGACACACTTGCGGCCACCAGGCCGTTTGCATGTCGCAATTGATTCGACTCTATGAATTTTTAAAGAACGACATCCGACAGGATCGGACACCACAGGACTGACGCAGCCCTCTGGTGTCGGATCGGTTGGTGGAGGTGAACGGGATCGAACCGATGACCCCCTGCTTGCAAAGCAGGTGCTCTCCCAGCTGAGCTACACCCCCCCGAACGAGAGATTGGTGGGTCTGGTTGGATTCGAACCAACGACCCCCGCCTTATCAAGACGGTGCTCTAACCGACTGAGCTACAGACCCTTCTCGCCCAAGCGCGAATCGCGAAGAGCCTTGACGGTGGCGCTCCAAAGCAGCGGTGCACGGTATTCACGCCGCACTCGATGTCGTCAACAACAGCCGATAAGTGTGGGCGCAAGGGCTTGAGTGCATCTTCCAGAAAGGAGGTGATCCAGCCGCACCTTCCGATACGGCTACCTTGTTACGACTTCACCCCAGTCACGAACCCTGCCGTGGTAATCGCCCCCCTTGCGGTTAGGCTAACTACTTCTGGCAGAACCCGCTCCCATGGTGTGACGGGCGGTGTGTACAAGACCCGGGAACGTATTCACCGCGGCAAGCTGATCCGCGATTACTAGCGATTCCGACTTCACGCAGTCGAGTTGCAGACTGCGATCCGGACTACGACCGGTTTTCTGGGATTGGCTCCCCCTCGCGGGTTGGCAACCCTCTGTACCGGCCATTGTATGACGTGTGTAGCCCTACCCATAAGGGCCATGAGGACCTGACGTCATCCCCACCTTCCTCCGGTTTGTCACCGGCAGTCTCATTAGAGTGCCCTTTCGTAGCAACTAATGACAAGGGTTGCGCTCGTTGCGGGACTTAACCCAACATCTCACGACACGAGCTGACGACAGCCATGCAG
>QLUN01000290.1 GCA_018725455.1 Chloroflexota bacterium | reverse complement strand
TACCTGATGCTCCTCTGCGAACTGTCGGCGCTAAACACCGGGCTTGAGTTCTGGGAGTACGCTAAAGAGGTTCACCCGTTGGTAACCAACGTAGTGCAACTTTTCGTGCCCATCGGCTACCTGCTGGCCGCTGCCGCTCCGCTCACACTGTATCTCTTAATCGATATCCACTGGCTGGCGGCATTCAGAATTGAGGCCCTGTTTGCAATTGGACTAATCACCTGGCCTGTGTTGAGTTTCGTGGCGATCGGGGGCGGCTTCCGGCTGGCTGTTCGCAGTTGGGAGGCGATGGAGATTTGACCGAGCGTAGCGCAACCCACCTCTATTTTGAGCCATGCTTAAAGGAGCTTGCCTCAACTTCGCCGCCTTGCAGGCCGGGTTCTTTTCAGAAAAAGATAATAAGGAGAAAAATGAATGGTCGCGAAATCAGTGAGATGATTCCCTTGCTGATACCCTTGACAGTGCAGAAAAAGCTTGACATCACCTTTATATGTAAGGTATAATTAATCATACTAATAGGAGATATATGCCTTACGAGGGGTGAGAAGATGAAAGAAGAAGCACACAACATATTTTATGGCTCAGGAACAGTTGGAACACGAGGACAAATAGTCATTCCGCTGAAACTTAGAAAGGTCTTCAACATAAAAGCAGGGGACACTCTCATTTTCATAGGTAAACCAGAGCAGGAAGGCTTTGCAGTGATGAAGCCAGAAGGTATGTTGGCATTACAGCAAGAATTAGAAAGTATCCAGAGGCAACTACCTAAACTTGATGCTAAGGACTAAACCATCGTGGGCGGCTGCCCACCAGCGAATTATGAAAACGTAGCGCGGGGGCTTGTCCCCCGCCCGTGTTTGCCGAGGATAAACCTCGGCGCTACGTAACGGAGCTATTTCCGAAGCAACCATATTATGCGAGGAGGTAGCGATGAAATGCTTCCGCTGCTGATACCATTAGCAGTGATTCAGCTCGCCCTGTTTGGAGTCGCGCTCTGGGATCTGATAAAGAGGAAGCGGGTCACCGGCGGGAATAAGCTTGTGTGGGGGGTGGTGATCGTTCTTATCAGCTTTATCGGTCCCATCCTGTACCTGATCGTCGGGCGTAAAGAGGACTGAAATGGCAGCGATACGATGTGAAGGCCTGACCAAACATTATGGCACTATCGCTGCCTTGAACGACCTCAACTTGAGCGTTGAGGAAGGCTCGGTCTTCGGCTTTCTGGGCCCGAATGGCGCCGGCAAGACGACTACGGTAAAGCTGTTGACAGGATTGAGTACCCCTACAGGGGGCAGAGCCTGGGTAGCCGGTGAGGAGGTTGGGTCCAACTCTATCTCCCTGCGCACCAAGATCGGCTACCTCCCGGAAGAGCCGGTATTCTACAACTGGATGACGGGGCAGGAGTTCCTGAAATTCGTTGGGGAGCTTCACCGTCTCTCACTGGGAGAGATCAAGCAGCGATCGGATGAGCTCCTTGAACTGGCCGATTTACAGGAGGCCTCCGGACGCAAGATCGGCGGCTACTCCCGCGGCATGCGGCAGCGGCTGGGGATTGCCCAGGCCATGATTAATCGGCCACAGGTCTTATTCCTTGATGAGCCGTGTTCCGCCCTCGACCCGATGGGGCGGCGTG
>QLUN01000029.1 GCA_018725455.1 Chloroflexota bacterium | reverse complement strand
TCGTGGCAGTAGATTGCCCTTATGCTGATGTAGCTTTAAAAATCATCAAAGACGGCACTGATATTTATACTATTGCTCTCTGTGGGAAATTGGGTCATGTAGATGCTACGCTCACTTTATGCGATACGGGGTTAGCAAAACTCGACGAGCTTATTGAAGTTATTAACGAAATGAAGAAAAGAATGTAGGGGTTCGATAAATCGAACCCCTACCCGGAAATGTGCCTGTAGCAAGGGTTGGCGAGTTTTGCCAACGGCGCGGTGGAGGGATTATGGAAGCAAGACAGGTTTTATCACCGTCAAAGAAAGGCAAGCTGATACCGATGTTGCAGCAAATTCAGGAAAGATTCGGCTATCTTCCCGAAGAGGAGATGGTCAAGGTCGCCCAGCTTTGCGGAGTGACCGAAAGCAAAGTCTTCGGTGCAGCATCTTTCTATGCCCAATTTCGTTTCACCCCCATAGGCAGAAACCGGGTCATGGTCTGCCGCGGAACGGCTTGCCACGTACAGGGTGCACCGCAGATTATGGAAACAATAGAAAGAGAACTGAGCATTAAGGAAGGACAGACTACCCCTGATTTGGAGTACACTCTCGAATCTGTCGCCTGTATCGGGTGTTGTGCGCTAGCGCCCTGTATAATGATCAATAACAAAGATGTTCATGGTCGATTGACTCCCCAGAAAGTGACGGAGATTTTTGCTACCCCGAAAAGGGAGGCACAAGATGCCAGTTAAGACTGTCTTGCTTGGTCAGGGAACATGCTGCATATCAGCAGGAGCCAAACAAATTTCAGCCGCGCTGAGGGAGGAGATAGCACGGTTAGATTTGGCAGGTACCGTTCAAGTGAAGCACACCGGCTGCCGTGGCTTCAGCCAAATAGATCCTGTTGTCATTATCGAGCCCGAGGGCCTTCTCTACTCAGAGGTCAAGGTGGACGATGCACCGGAGATTGCTCGGTCGCTTCTGCCGCAGGGACAGCCGATCGAGCGACTGTTCTACCGCGATCCGGTTACTGACAGAGCAATACCTCATCACCGCGACATTACCTTCTATAACAACCAGCAGCGCACCGTGCTCAAGAATTGCGGCTATATTGACCCTGAGGAGATTGATGACTATCTTGCCGTCGGCGGTTATCAAGCACTACGCAAGGTTCTATCTGAGATGACCCCGGAGCAGGTTATCGACGCGGTAAAACGCTCGGGGCTGCGTGGACTCGGGGGAGCCGGCTTTCCTGCCGGGCGCAAGTGGGAGGCCTGTCGCCGCGCCAGTCGAGAGTCGAGAGTCGAGAGTCGAGAGTCGGGAAGGGAGACTCCAGACTCCAGACTCCAGACTCCAGACTCGTATGTAGTCTGCAATGCCGATGAAGGCGACCCCGGGGCCTTCCAGGACCGATCGGTCCTGGAAGGCGACCCTCACTCAGTCGTAGAGGGGATGATCATTGCCGGCTACGCCGTGGGAGCGACAAAAGGCTATGTCTACGTCCGGGCGGAATATCCCCTGGCGGTAAAACGTCTCGGGATTGCCATCGCCGAGGCTCGGGAGCGGGGTTTTCTGGGGGAAAATGTTTTAGGCAATGGATTCGGTTTTGATATTGAGATTTTCCAGGGTGCAGGGGCTTTTGTTTGTGGTGAGTCCACTGCTTTGACTCTCTCCCTTGAGGGGGCGAGGGGAATGCCCAAGCCCCTCCCTCGTCCCCGCACCACCGAGGTGGGATTGTGGGGTAGGCCTACGCTTCTTAATAACGTTAAGACCTTCGCCAACATTCGCTGGATTATCAATAAAGGGGCGGAGTGGTTTGCCAGCCAGGGCACTGAGAAGAGCAAAGGAACGGCCATCTTTTCACTGACTGGTAAGATAACAAACTGCGGGCTTATAGAGGTGCCTATGGGAATCACCCTTCGTGAGATTATCTTTGACATCGGGGGAGGGGTCCCCGGCGGCAGGACTTTTAAGGCGGTGCAGACCGGGGGGCCTTCGGGGGGCGTTCTGCCTGAAGGCCTGCTCGGTACCCCCATTGATTTCGATTCGCTTACCGCCGCTGGCTCGATGATGGGCTCTGGGGGTATGGTGGTGGTGGATGAGGATACCTGCATGGTTGATCTCGCCCGCTATTTCCTGGACTTTACCCAGAAGGAATCATGCGGACAGTGCTCTTTGTGCCGCTTGGGAAGCGTGCAAATGCTGGAGATCCTTAACGCTATAACGGAAGGGAACGGCAGGATCGAGGACATCGACCTGCTCATTGAACTGGGTGAGAGCGTTAAAATAGGCTCGATCTGTGGTCTGGGACAGAGCGCACCGAACCCGGTCCTCAGTACCATTCGTTATTTTCGCGAGGAATATGAGTCCCATATCCTCGAAAAGAAGTGTCCAGCGAGGGTGTGCAAGGGGCTTATTTCCTATATTATCGTGTCGGATAAATGTAAGGCTTGTATGATCTGCCTCCGCAAGTGCCCCGTCGAAGCAATCAAAGGCGGCAAGAATGAGGTTCATGTAATCGACCAGGATAACTGCACCAGGTGTGGAGTATGTCTGAGCGTATGCCCGGAGCGCTTCGGTGCGGTGGAAATTATTCCAGGAAGGGAGGTTAAGATTCATGGATAAGGTTGTTCTTAAGCTGGATGACTTAGAGGTTATGGCGAATAAAGAGGATACCATACTTCAAGCGGCACTCGATCATGGCATCTATATCCCGCATCTCTGCTATCACCCCGACTTAAAGCCCTTCGGAGGGTGCCGTCTGTGCGTCGTTGAGATCGAGGGAAGGGGTCTCACCATTTCCTGTAAGGCGCCGGTTGAGGAGGGGATAGCGGTGCGGACGGAAGGTCCGGAGATAGATAAGATGCGTCGAGTCGCCGCTGAACTGCTCATCGTAAACCATTACTCCGAGTGTCTCCAGTGTGCCCGGAACACGGATTGCAAACTTCAGGATATCGCCGCCTATATCGGCATCGAGGAAGGACGTCTTCAGCGCTTGAAGCGAACTGCCCGAGACCTTCCCCTTGATGACTCAAATCCCTTCTTCATCCGTGATCCCAATAAGTGTGTTCTGTGTGGCATCTGCGTGCGGACCTGTGAAGAGATTAACGGAGTCGGTGCGATCGACTTTGCCTTTCGGGGACTTGATACCAGGATCAGCACCCTCAAGGACAAACCCATTGTAGAATCCAGATGTGAGTCCTGTGGAGAGTGTGTTGTGAGATGTCCGGTGGGCGCCTTAGTCCCCCAAAATATGCGGAAGCCAGAGCGTGAAGTGAAGAGTATCTGTCCCTACTGCGGTACCGGTTGCGGGATTTATCTAGGCATACGCGGAGACAAAATAGTCTCTGCCCGCGGCGACCGTGATAGTGTCGTCAATAAAGGGCAGCTCTGCGTGAAAGGGCGGTTCGGCTATCACTTTGTCAATCATCCTGATCGCTTAACCACCCCTCTGATCAAGCGCAACGGTGTCTTTGTGGAAGCCACCTGGGATGAAGCCCTCGACCTGGTGACAGCCAAATTTAAGGAAGCGCAGGAGAAGTACGGTCCCGAAGCCCTGGCCGGGTTAAGTTCAGCCAGGGTAACCAACGAGGAAAACTACCTCTTCCAGAAGTTATTGCGCTCCCTGGGCACCAACAGCGTAGACCACTGCGCACGCCTCTGACATGCCCCCACCGTGGTCGGTCTGGCCACCGTATTAGGCAGCGGAGCAATGACAAATCCGGTGAGTGATGTCTCCGGTGCTGGTGCTATTCTAGTAACCGGCTCCAACCCCACCGAAAACCACCCTGTTATCGGGTACCGGATTCGTGAGGCAGTTAGGACCGGCGCTAGGCTAATTGTGGCCGACCCGCGCCGTATCCCATTAGTCGATGTAGCCGATGTCCACCTGCAATTCAAGCCCGGCACCGACATAGCCCTTTTCAACGGGTTGGCACATGTCATCATCAAAGAAGAACTCGAAGACAAGGAATACGTCGAGAACCGCACCCAGGGATTTAAATACTTAAAACAAATAGTAGCCAAATATACTCCCGAATATGTTTCTGCCATAACCGGCGTTCCCGCAAAGGACATCGTCACCGCCGCCCGGCTCTTTGCTCAAGCTGACAGCGGCGCCATTGTCTACTGCATGGGCGTAACCCAGCATACCTGCGGTACTGAAAATGTCGTCGCCCTAACCAACCTCTCCCTGCTCACTGGCAACTTAGGTAAACCACATGCCGGCATGAACCCCTTGCGCGGTCAGAACAATGTACAGGGCGCCTGTGATATGGGCTGCTTACCCAACGTCTTTAGCGGTTACCAGCCGGTACATAGCGACAGAGACACGGGTACCTACTGGCGGCGACTCACAAAAGAGCGCCAGCTCGAACAAGTAGGGGTCGGATTTATCCGACCCGCTTCACCGGGAGAAACTATAACCAGTATAGAGTTCAATCAGCCAGTCCCGGTTGATAGCGTCAGCGATACGATACGCGCCAAGTTCTCCAGGGCGTGGGGAGTGGAGCTCTCCGATGTGCCCGGCCGCACCATAGCTGAGATGTTCCACTATTTCCCTCACAGGCGCAGTCGCATCATGTATATCATGGGAGAAAACCCTGTTCTTACCAGCCCACAGGCTGAACTTGTTCGTGAAGCCTTAGAAGATATGGACTTCGTGGTAGTCCAAGACATCTTCCTGAACGAAACCGCTCAATACGCCGATGTTGTCTTGCCGGCAGCCTCCTTTGCCGAGAAAGAGGGTACCTTCATCAATACCGAAAGACGGGTACAGCGCATTCACCGGGCCATCAAACCGCGCGGCAACAGCAGACCTGACTGGGAAATCCTCCAGGAGCTGGCCAGGAGGTTCGGTCTTAATTGGAACTATAGTTCCCCTGAAGATATATGGAACGAGGTAAGGGAACTGACACCACACTATTTTCTGGGCATGACCTACGAGCGTCTGGAAAAGGAGGGAGGACTACAATGGCCCTGTCCTGCCATTGACCATGCCGGCACACCCATACTGCACAAAGGCAAATTTGCCCGCGGCATAGGCCAGTTCTCCACTGTGGAATACCGACCACAGGCCGCCGATACCAGCGGGGGTGTAACTGAAGAATATCCCTTTATCCTGACAACTGCCCGCAAGCTCTACCAGTATCATACCCGCACTATGACAGGCAAGACCGACGGACTTAACTACCTGTTGGACGAGGAGCGCATGCAAATCAACCCCCGAGATGTCCAAGCGTTGAAGCTCACTCCTGAAGATATGGTGAGGGTTACCTCTCGCCGCGGCTCACTGGAAACCAAAATAGAGATAACTGACTGTGTGCCCCCTGGTATTGTCTGCATGTCCTTTCATTTTGCCGAGCCACGGGTTAATGTCATAACTGACCCTGCGGTCTGCAATATGTCAGTAGCCTCCGGGGTAAAAGTCTCTGCGGTGCGTATCGAGAAGATTTGACCTGGGGGGTCAGGTCTTGCAATGGCAATTTTCGACTTGTCCCTATTTGGGTGAGATGTCATCGTGTAGGACTTGACCGCTATTCAGAAGACTCCCCTCGGAACGTTTCGCTATCGTCACGCACGGCCAAAGCTCTTCTGGGGGTTCGAGAGGGTTCTTCTCCGTGGGATCGAGGTGACCATCGCCCTCCCGGAGAAGGCGCTCGTCGATCTCTTCTACTTCTGGAGCGGCCCGCTCTCTCTTTCGCGGATTGAGGGGATGCGATTTCAGAACCTCGACCAGATTGATCCGGAGCGGCTCTCTGCCTTTGCCTGCCGGACTGAGGTACGTAAAATTGCTCAAGGTGTCGGGCGATTCCTCTCCTACCGCGAGAGGAAGCAAATCTTATTCAGGGAGGCTCCATCCCTGACCATATCGTAGACCTGTTCAAAGTCCCTGAGGTAACGGTCTACATTATGGGGGTCATGGTTAGTCATCCTGGCGATCTCGGTAGGAGTAAACCCCTTGAGGTAGAGGTGCATTGCTTGAGACTTGTGGGAGACCCCCGGGCCGATGTCTCGCACACGCCCTCTGGTGGGGATGAAAACGCCTTGTTTGGAATAGGTAACGAGCCTATTCAAGCCACACCCAGGCTAATCGTGGACTTGAGATCCAGTCGAATGCTAGGCCCCATCGAGGTTGCCAGTGAGACGCTTCGAATAAACTGCCCTTTGGCCCCACTCGGTTTTGCGCTAAGGATGGCTTCAACCACCGAGAACAGGTTCTGAAGAAGCTTGTCTTCGGGGAAGCTTGCCTTGCCGATAGGAAGATGGATCAGAGCGGTTTTGTCCAGCTTAAACTCCACTCTTCCCTGGCGCACTTCGTTAATAGCTCTCGGCAAATCATCAGGGTTGGCGATCGTTCCCGATTTTGGATTGGGCATGAGTCCGCGCCGCCCCAGAATTTTCCCCAGTTTGCCTATCTTGGGCATCATATCTGGTGTCGCGATAGCCACATCAAACCCCAGCCAGCCACCTTCGATCTGCTTGATCAACTCATCAGCGCCAACATAATCCGCCCCCGCCCCCCTGGCGATCCTTTCTCCCTCCCCCTGGGTGAAAACCAGAACCCTCACCTGTTTACCCAGCCCATTGGGGAGAGTCGCCACCCCACGGACCTGCTGATCCGCATGGCGAGGATCAACCCCCATGCGGAAATGAAGCTCAACGGTCTCATCAAACCTGGCGAAGGAAGCTTTCTTGGCCAGCTCAACGGCCTCCTGAGGGCTATACAGTCTATCCTTATCCACGAGCTTGGCTGCTTCCTGATATTTCTTGCCATGCTTTGTCATTATTGTCTCTACCCCCATAAGACAGTAGTCGAGGTCGTCCCTGACCTCGACGGCGCAACTCTGGGTCAGAGACGACTCAGAGTACTTGGATTATCCGCTACTTCAATGCCCATGCTTCTGGCGGTACCTTCGATTATCCGCATCGCACCTTCCAGCTCAATGGCATTGAGGTCCTTCATCTTTATCTCGGCAATCTCCTTGATTCTATCTCTGGTTATCCTTCCGACCGGCTTTAGCCTGGCGCTTTCACTCCCCTTCTCTACGCCCACGGCCTTCTTCAACAGGTCGGTCACCGGTGGGCTCTTGGTGACAAAGGTGAAGGACCGGTCCTCGTAGACGGTGATCTCGACTGGAATGATCGATCCCGCTTGTGAGGCGGTGCGCTCATTGTAGTCCTTGCAAAAGGCCATGATATTGAGCCCGTGCTGTCCCAGGGCAGGGCCTACGGGTGGAGCAGGAGTGGCCCCACCTGCCGGAAGTTGAATTCTCAAGATTGTCTTAACTTTCTTTGCCATGATTCTAAATAGTTTGCACCTGTGATAGGTCCACTTCGATCGGGGTCTCGCGCCCGAAGAGAGAAACCATAAGCCTTACCTTACCCTTGTCCAGATTGATTTCATCAACGGTCCCGATGAATTCAGCAAAGGGCCCATCCACTATGCGAACATTCTCCCCCTTAGAGAAACCGATTCTGATCCTGGGAACGGCGGTCTTCATTCGGTTCAGTATCTTTTCAACCTCTTCTTCTTCCAGTGGCACGGGCCGGTTCCCCGCTGCCACAAAGCCGGTAACCCCCGGCGTATTGCGCACCACATACCAGCTTTCCTCATCCAGCTTCATCTGAACCAACATGTAGCCGGGGAGTATCTTCCGGGCCACAGTGCGTCTTTGTCCCCCTTTGATCTCGACCTCATCTTCCGTAGGCACTACCACCCGGGAAATCTTATCCTGAACATCCATAGACTCAATCCGATGCTCCAGATTGGTCTTGGTGCGTTGCTCATACCCGGAGTAAGTGTGAACCACATACCAGTTCTTGCCGTTATCTTCCATTGAGATTCACCTTATCAGTATGGCTTCTGCTAATCCGGAAAATGCAAGGTCGATCACCCCAAGAATCATCGCTACGGCGATGGTGATAATCAACACGATCACCGTAAGGCGCACGGTCTCCTGCCTCGAGGGCCAAACAACCTTCCTCATCTCGGCAACGATGCTCCTCACAAACCCGACTCCAGGCTTTTCTCTTTTTGCCTCAACCCGTCGCTTCAATCTGCGGCCCCCCTATTTGACCTCGCGATGCTGAGTGTGCGCACGGCAGCGGGGGCAGTACTTACTTAGCTCCAACCGCCCAGGATCGTTCCTCTTGTTCTTGGACGTGGTGTACGTCCTCTCCTTACACTGAGTGCAGGCAAGATATATCGTGATGCGAGCCTCTCCCTTCTTCTTCGCCATTTCAACTTGAGAAGTCAGGAAGGTGTAAAGGTGCGAAGGTGCGACTCAGAAGCCCAACCTCTCAACTTCTCAAACCCCCGACTAGTCCGGGACGTTGGTGATCACACCAGCGCCCACCGTCCGGCCGCCTTCCCTGATAGCGAATCGCT
>QLUN01000289.1 GCA_018725455.1 Chloroflexota bacterium | reverse complement strand
AAAAAAGGAGGAAACAGACGTGCTTGAAAATGTTGCTGAAACAAAAGTTGCGGGTATTCCGATCGGAGCCGTACTCACGGGTGCTCTTGTGGCGGGACTGGCTGATGGTATAATTACCATGATTCCCATGAAGTTGCCATCGGTCGCTGTTCGAGGAGTTGCTGCTTGGGCAATGATACAGTATGGCCCCAGGGTTTTCGGGCCTACTGCAGCGCAGACGGGTGGGCTTCTGATTGCATACGATGCAATGCAAGAGATGGTTAATCTCAGGGGAATGACCCAAAACCTCTTTACTTTGAGAAGGAGAGAAGGCATACACGGACTCGAAGGAGACGACGAGCTCGAGTTGCTCGGAGATGAGTACGGAGATGAACTGGAACTTCTTGAGGGCGAAGATGAATTGCCCCCGGAACTTCTAGGCATTGAAAACAACGGAGTAGCGGGGAAGTTAGTTCTGGTGTAAGGGACAAAAAATAAAAGGAGGTCTAACGAAATATGACCACATTACAACTGGACGGGTTCACGTATGACCTGTCCACAACACCAATTTCCCTGGATGGGATAGAATACACAGCGTCAAGGTTCACGGAGATAGAAGCTAGGATTTGGCATATCCAGTTTGATCGGCTCTTTGCTCCAGGTAATGATCCTGTATCGCAGATAATGAGGGCATATCGGGGTCATATATTCGCTGGGGGTCGAATAGCGAAGGCGGCGCTGGGTGAGCCGGTATTTGCTGGAGTCGAGGGTGGGACTACGCAGATGCTGTTCCAGGAACTGCAAGCGTGGCACCTTCAGAGGATGCCTGCAGCGAGAGGACCAACAGCAATAACAGGAGGGCCAACAGTAGAAACCCCCGCTCGTAGCTGGAGAATATCGCTGGATACAGTTGCGGGTGATCACAACTTACTTGGATGGGGAACAGGAACAATAGCAGTGCCGGGAGACCTTAGACCCAATCCAGTCAATATCGACAAGGACGTCGCAATGGTGCTGGTTGGAATTAGCGACCTGACTGTCAACCGACAGCTCCGGGCATTGAAGTTCAGAATCGGTGACACTGAGCACAAGCCAATCGGGACTGAGCGGCTGCAGTTGGCTCCTGGCAGAGACAGAACACCAGTGATGGCGATAAAGACGCTGGTGCTCACACCTAGGCAGATAGTGCGTGCCACGGCAGCAATCGATGCTCCAATCTCGGACGGGAAGATTGTGCTTATCGGCTTGTCCTATGGCTTGGGTAGCTACCTGACAAACATCTACCGAAGCACAGTCACTCTGTAAAGGAGGTATGAAATGGCATTAGCGGTAACGAGAGAACAACTGCATAGAATACCAACCGAGGATGGCAGCGTTCTGGTTATGGGGGTGTTTCTGGGCACTTTCGATACAGCGTACGCGGGGGCCCTCGGCGATGTGCTAGACTTGTCTGGCTTTATGAGGCAGGTAGTAGACATCCAAATTATTCCCGAGGCGACGGGTTACACTTTCACGGTAGATAATGCTGGATTTACTGCCGCCAGGCCGAGAATCCGAGCCTGGCAAGCTCAGGGACATGCCTCCGGAGTGGCTCATCCTTCGCAACCAAGCGAAGCATTACCAGCGTTTACAGCGCCGGCGTCAAGCCCACTGCTTAA
>QLUN01000288.1 GCA_018725455.1 Chloroflexota bacterium | reverse complement strand
CCCTTATTATCTTCCCGCGGCACCGCCCCGCAGGTGAAAACCACATTGGGTACCCAGCACCTGTCCTCCTCTCCCACCTCGCACCTTTCTGTGGGTTCCAGAATGGGATTGGGTGAACGATAGAGGAGCGTTGCTGGATCGGCCAGATCAAGCAGCATCACGCCCAGTCGATAAACGAAGGCATAATCAACCCCATGAGTGATGAGCAACCAGCCATATTTGGTCTTGATCGACTGAGCCCCGGCGCCGATCTTTCTCCCATCCCACATCATCCCGGACGTCGACCCAGCCAGTATCTTGTGTTCCTTCCTCGGCCAGGGACAGCGCAGATGTGAGGAGAAGGTCACCCATATATGTGGATCGACGCGATGAAGCATGGCAAACTTGCCGTTGAATTGTTCGGGGAATAAAATAGCATTCTTAGTGGTGAATCCGGGGAAAACTAAGCCGTGCCTTCTCCAGCCACGCCAGCGGTGCTTCAAGAAATCATCCACTCCTATGGAAGCCAGAGCGATCTGGGCAACTATGCCGTCATAAGCGGTATAGGTCATGTAAATACGATCGCCGATGAGGATTAATCGGGGGTCCTCACACCCTTTCTCCTCGCTCCTGCCCTTTGGCTCGAATATCGGTTTTCCCAGTCTTTCGGTAAATTTGAACCCGTCTTCGCTTATGGCCAGCCCCAGGCGAGAGATATTATCTTCGCCAAAAGCCCGATAAACCAGGTAAACCTTGCCAGCCAGCTTTATAGCGCCTGCATTAAGCACGTACTTTGATTCCCAGGGATGCTCCTTGATCGACTCAAGAACGGGGTTACCTGCAAAGCGGGTCAAAGCCCCTGTAGGTGGCTGCTTCGCGGCAATGACCTTCCTTGACACTACTTCCGCGGCTTCCTTCTCTGTTCCGAGGAGGATCGGGGCCAGGTCCTCATGCTCCCTCCCTTGCTCCATAAGCTCGATGATCTTTTCCTCCACCCCCTCCTCGGTCCCGCCGGCAGCCTTGAAATACTCCACCAGAAATTCCCGCGAGGTCCAGTTCCTTTCCACATGTAATGAAAGCGGGGGTGGTAGTAGTGCCCTGCCGCCCTTAAAACTATAGCTTGCCCAGGACCAGGCGGAGCAGGTGACAAATGTGCCATCAGGAAGTGTCATCGCCAGATGATAGGAATCGGCCATCTTCTTAAGATTCTCCGCCAGCCGAGCCGCATCCCCATCGGCTTCCTGGGCGATCCTTCCCGCCATCTGCCTCAACCGCTGTGCCACCAGCCGCTGATTCCCGTCCTCGAAGATGTTGTGTGCCGATAGGGGTTCCCGTCCCCAGTGACCCTCAATTGAGTTGATAACCTTTCGGCCAAACTCCTTCCTCTCTGCGGCCCAACTACGCCATATCCGGCCGAACCTTTCAGCCTCCACGATATTCTTGGCGATGGTGGTGAGATAACGCAGCTTAGGCAATTCCCCCCCCATCCCTTTATGAAGATTGCTCACCACTATCCGGGAGGTGAGCTTATTGAGGGCCGATGAATCTTTCATCTCCACCAGTGAAGGGAAGCCTTCATGGTTTACCACCAGAGTTTTTATGGCACAAGGGGCAAAATGTTCCGAGCGGAGATTTTCCCCCATCAGTCTCCACAGACTTTCCAC
>QLUN01000287.1 GCA_018725455.1 Chloroflexota bacterium | reverse complement strand
GAATTTCCGCGAAAGCTCCTTCATCTATTTTTTGTTCTTGTTTAACTTCTGGTATTGTGCTATCCACCTCTTTTGTCTCTTCAGCTCCTTCTGTGCCCTTTCCTGTTTTTGGAATTTCTGCGGTTGCCATCTTTTTTTTCTCTTCGGCCAGTTCTCTTTCTGCTTCCTCTATTCTTTCTTTTCCTCTCGTGCCTCCCAGTTTGGTAAAAGTTTCGCGCCAATCCTTCGCTTTTTTTCTTTCTGTTTCTGCTGTTTCTGCTTCTTCTTCAGCCAGTTCTCTTTCTGCTTCCTCTATTCTTTCTTTTCCTCTCGTACCTCCCAGTTTGGTAAAAGTTTCGCGCCAATCCTTCGCTTTTTTTCTTTCTGTTGTTTCTGCTCTTTCTGCTGTTTTTGATTCTACTCTTTCTACTTTCTCTCCTGTTTTTGGAATTTCTGCCGAGTCAACTGTCTTTCCCTTTATTTCTTGTTCTATCAATTCCCTTACTTTATCTCTCAAACCCCCACTTCTTGTGAAAGATGTAAGAAATTCTTCTTTTGACTCTTTATCCATTTTATGAAAAAAACCCCTACATCCTTTTATCCCTTTTATGGTCTTCTCTGAGCTAACACGTTCTCCGCTACTATAAACCTGTCCTCCTACATCATCAATTATCTTGTACAGTCCATCAAAACTTGATGCATCTGAAAAAACATCTGGTATTGCCTCCCATAGCTTGTTCCTCTTGTTTTGTAAGTTTAGTATTTCTCCTATTTTTTCTTTTATCACTTTTTCAGATGCGCTGTATCCAAATTGTTCTCGTCCTTCTTCTTGTCTTGATTTTTTAGCAAGATGTATTAAATTACGCAATTCCGTTACTTCTTGTTCTTTCTTTTCTATATCCTGAACAATTTTCTCGTATTTTTCATATATATCAATTACTTCTTGTACTTTTGGCGCTTTCTCCTTTTTTTCGTATTGTTCTCCTGTTGTTTCTAGGTTAAGTTGTTCTCCTGTTGGTCCTGGGTCAAATTGTCCTTTTTCTGGATTAAACATAAATTTTATTAATATAAATTAATTTGCTTCAACCTTTATATCCCTTCTTGTGAATGTTACTGTTCTCTTTCTGCTGTTTCAGCTCCTTCTGTGCCCTTTCCTGTTTTTGGAATTTCTGCCGAGTCAACTGCCCCTTCTATTGCTTCTTGTTCTATCAATTCCCTTACTTTATCTCTCAAACCCCCACTTCTTGAAAAAAAACGAAATATACCTTCTTTCTTCTCATTATCCATTTTAAGAAAAAATTCTTTGCTCTCTTTTGTATTTAGCGCCCCTCTAATCTCTTCTATATTTCTTATAGTTTCTTTTGCGCTGATGCGTTCTGCATTCTTTCTGTACATCTGTCCTCCTATTTTTTCAATTCTCCCATATACTTCACCAAAACTTAATGCATCTGGAAAAATATCTGGTATTTCCTCCCATAACTCGTCCCCCTGGTTATACAATTCCGCTACTTCTTGTTCTTTCTTTTTTCTCTCCTGAACAGTTTTCTCGTATTTTTCATATATATCAATTACTTTTTGTACTTTCTCCTTTTTTTCGTATTGTTCTCCTGTTGGTTCTGGGTTAAATTGTTCTCTTTCTGGATTAGACATAAATTTTATTAATATAAATTAATTTGCTTCAACCT
>QLUN01000286.1 GCA_018725455.1 Chloroflexota bacterium | reverse complement strand
TCAATCGGCCACCTAACAGGCCGCACAATATAGAGCCCCCGGATGGAGCCACAGGGATATCCCTGACACCAACCCTCCGCTCTTCCGCTTTCAGTGACCCAGATCCCGGAAATACCCACCGGAAGACCTGGTGGGATGTAAGGCGAGCCGATAACAATGCCCTCGTATGGGATAGTGGTTGGCGTACCTCTGATCTGACAAGCACTACCGTACCGGCAGGAAAACTCGACTATAACACCCGCTACAGATGGCGGGTTAGACACATGGACAATCATGGCGTCTGGTCAGAGCCTCTGCCTGTGCCGACAGAGTTCACCACTCTTCCCCGCCCAGTTATCAATCGGCCACCTAACAGGCCGCACAATATAGAGCCCCCGGATGGAGCCACAGGGATATCCCTGACACCAACCCTCCGCTCTTCCGCTTTCAGTGACCCAGATCCCGGAAATACCCACCGGAAGACCTGGTGGGATGTAAGGCGAGCCGATAACAATGCCCTCGTATGGGATAGTGGTTGGCGTACCTCTGATCTGACAAGCACTACCGTACCGGCAGGAAAACTCGACTATAACACCCGCTACAGATGGCGGGTTAGACACATGGACAATCATGGCGTCTGGTCAGAGCCTCTGCCTGTGCCGACAGAGTTCACCACTCTTCCCCGCCCAGCCGGATTCGGGCTTGACGGTGAGCTGGTTGCCCTCATAGAGCAATATGCTCCACTTTACCACAATCCAGACTGGAATGTGAGCTTATCCCAGTTCAAGGCGTGGATTGCGCTCATTTCACTGCGTGAAGCAGGAATGGGACGCCATGCAGCGCACAGCCAGTGGGGACGTCGCTATGATGGGGATCGTTTCGACCACATCGCTCTCGGAGATGCCTTCCGTTTTTCTACCGGCATTGGTGCATTCCAGTTGGACCGGGGCGGCACTCAGGGCAATGCGCAGGAGAGCTGGCACACTATGCCCACCATTGATAAGTTAAATCCCGAGATCTCCCTACTAAGTACGTTAAGATGGCATAGAGATTTTGGATTTGGAGCTGGAGCCATGCTTGCAAACTTCTCCCAACGGTCGGCGTGGGTTGCGGTGTGGCCACGTAACGCAGGCCAATTCGCACCCACATGGTTGCAGATCACGGGCAGCAGGTGGGACGACTCCAAGAATCGGGAGCTTGAGGTCGCGTTCCATCCTCCGATTGTCAATGACCCATTCGAGAATAGCATACAATATCTCGGTAAGATATACTGGTCTCTGCCACCGAGATGGGATGGCTATTTCGATACCTGGTTGATTTCTGCCCGTAACTGGGAAGGGAATGTGGTGAGTATCTACTACTACACTTACGATAAGGGGACCGGCTGGGAGATCTGGGTACATAAGAATGCCGAGCTCCGCCATTATTTCGAAAGGGTATTCAGCAGGACACAGTTTCCTGAGAATAGAAGACACACTGACGCCCAGCACCCCTGCGCTGGTGATACAGCCGCTGCCCCGATCTTAGACCCAGATCGAGTAGAACCACCCGAACCAGTAGATACAACCCCTCTCACAGTCTCGATCACCTCACCGTCAACCACAGATACCTTCGACATCCCAACCATCAGAGTAGAAGGCACGGCATCAGATATTGGCAGAGGGGTGGATAGGGTAGAGGTGAGGGTTAAT
>QLUN01000285.1 GCA_018725455.1 Chloroflexota bacterium | reverse complement strand
TGAGCCGGGTGGGATTCGAACCCACGACACCCGGATTAAAAGTCCGGTGCTCTTCCGCTGAGCTACCGGCCCACACTATAGCGCACCTGGCTAGCGTGTAGCGTGTAGCGGGCAGCGTGTAGCCTCCCTATCCCCTACACGCTATGCACTACACGCTAATTTGCCTCCGATTCCCATGAGTGGTTCGGGACCATGCCCCAATCACTTATCGGCCAGTATATCAGCCAGGCCCTGCCGATTAAGTCCCTTCGAGGGACGATGTGCCAACTGGTCGCCGCACGATTGTCACCCACGATGAAGAATCGGCCATGGAGGAGCCTCCGAGGAGATACTGAGAGCGGGCCCCCTTGAGTGTAGGGCTCTTCTTGTTTCTCTCCATTAACATAAAGCTTTCCATTCCTCATCTCGATCACCTCACCCGGCAGGCCGACTATCCGATGGACGATACCACGATTATCTGTTTTAAAGACTACTATGTCTCCCCTGAGGGGGTCGGAAAACCAATAAGCCGCTCTGTTCACGATGATGAACTGACCATCGTGCAGGTTGGGCTCCATGCTGAAGCCATGGACCTCGAAATTATGCGCCACCGCGCGGATCGCCACAAAGATGAGCAATGCCAGAAGGACTGTTTTAAGAATCTCGCGAATCGCGGCCTTCATTAGTTACTTCCTGTCTGGTTAGCGTGTAGCACATAGCGTGTAGGGGGTAGGGTGGCTACACGTTACCTACTATACGCTATGCGCTACTTGTGAACCTTGGAACTTTGAACCTGAGTAGTTGCGTACAAAGTATGATAAAATAGTACCTGACATCTAGTATAGACAAGAGTCTCCCGATAGTCAATCGGCTCCTTTCCAAGCAAGGATTTGTGGGAACATGACGAGCTACGAAGATCAGCTAATCCAGCAGAGCAAGGATGGCGACCTGGACGCGTTCAACCAACTGGTGGAAAGCTATCAAAGACCCATCTACAATCTGACTTTGCGCATGCTCGGAAATCCCCAGGATGCGGAAGATGCCAGCCAGGAAGCATTCGTCCTTGCATGGAAATCCATTCGCAGTTTCAGGGGGGGCAGTTTTAGAACCTGGTTCTTTCGTATTGCATCCAACGCCTGCACTGACCATCTCCGAAGAAGACGGGGGCGACAGACCGACTCTCTGGACGCCCTATTCCCAGAGCACAATCCGCTTCCGAGTTCTACCGAATCACCCGAGGACCATCTCCTTCGAGAGGAACTGAGCCAGTTGATCAGTCAACACTTGCTCTGCTTAGCCGAGGAACAGCGCCTGGTGGTCACTCTGGCTGATCTTCAGGGATTCAGCTATGAGGAGATAGCGCAGATTACCAATAGCTCCCTGGGCACGGTTAAGTCGAGATTAAACCGCGGGAGAGCCAACCTCCGCGACTTGTTACTCAAGAATCGGGAACTTTTACCTCCTGAATTTCGTCTGTATAAGTAGGGAGGTTGATTAAGATGTTGCATCGTCAGCGCAAGAGCGAGTGCGATCGGATACGGGAGATATTCTCCCCTTACCTGGATGACCGTGCCACGTCTGTGGAACGAGATGCGGTGAAATATCACATCGAGATATGTGAGGATTGCGAGTGGGAGCTTCGCTCGTTGGGGATCACCGTCCAATTGCTCAGCCGCATGCCTGCTCCGTGT
>QLUN01000284.1 GCA_018725455.1 Chloroflexota bacterium | reverse complement strand
TGGACGCGTGGGCGCTATCTTGTCAGACCCGTAGGCTGCTGGCAAGGTGGGTTGGCGGGACGGTTACAATATTTTGAGCGTTTGGCCCGCGATCTTTTTGAACAAGGTAAAGTGTAAATCTAGCTCTAACATGGAGTTCAAAGGGGGATCAAAAATTCCGCGCATTTTCGGCGCCATTTAGCTCTACGTTAGGACTCGCTCTGACTTCTGCTGCTCCACTTCCTCGGACTCCGGCGGCGCTGCACGGTTGCAGGCCTGCTGCTCGGCCTTCGTGGAACAAAACAGGCACATCGAGCTTGCTTTCCTGCAAGGCTCCAGCCATAATCTCCGGCAACGCCGCAGCGCTCCAAGCTGTGGATGGTGCGCAAACGAGCGGCGATGCATCAGGCATGAGTGCGCCCGCAGTTTGCCAAAACATCGGGAAAGGACTCTACAAGAGGCAATACCTGGCCTAAAAGACCCTGAAATCCGCGATTAAACTCCAAAGGATTTCATGATGTGGAGTTCAGGCAGTGTTGGCTGCGGGGTGGTTGGTATTTGCAGAAATCCCCAAATGGGTAATTTTCAAATTTCCAGCGTCCGACGAAGCCGCCGCCAGTGATAGCGGATTTTTTCGGATATTACGTCAATTCGGCATCAGAAGGAGCATATTATCATGGGTTTATTTGATTTCTTCAAGCAGGCAAGTCCGACGAAATTGGCTGATCAACTATTTCAACATGCCGTCAGAATTGACATTTCTCAGGAAATGAAGATACATTTGGCGAGCGCCGCAATAGATGTAGACCGCTACAGGAATGAGCAGCAGTTAGTGCAATTGTACTGGACTCAAAATCTGCTTTACTCGGCAGCATACTCTAAGGAAAACAAGTTTTTTCAGAATACAAGTGAGTTGTTCGGGAGTAAATTTTACTCGCTAGTCGAAGAGCGACAGTACTTTGGTTTTGAAAACAAGTACAGTCTGAATGACCATCTTCACAAATACTATACATTTGAGTCGGCCGACAAAATGGTAAGCATGCTATTTCACGCTTTACGGAACCAAAACTTAATCGTTAAGAGTGATGATGCTAGGCGAGTATTCACTGAATACCTAAGGCTGTTTACTGATGGAATGAAAGAGATAGTTTTGCCTCATATCAGGCGTGAACTTGGCTAACTGTCGCATCCCAGACAATCATATATACCTTTGGCGCTCCACACCCTCGGGATCCGTCTGCGCAACCCCGGCCATAATCTTCGGCAACGCCGCAGCGTTCCAAGGCCACAGCACCCTTCTCCACAGCGCCTAACCTGCGGTTCAACTCGGACGCGCCTTCGGCCCGCCGGTTAACCTCAACGTTAGGCCTCGCTCTGGCTTCTTCTGTTCCACTTCCTCGGTCTCCGGCGGCGCTGCCCGGTTGCAGGCCTGCTGCTCGGCCTTCGTGGAACTGCACAGGCACGCCGCCCTTGCTTTCCTCCGCCCTTGCTTTCCTGCGAAGCCCCAGCCATAATCTCCGGCAACGCCGCAGCGTTCCAAGGCCCCAGCACCCTTCTCGCCATCGCCTCTCAAGAAACACCCTTAAGAAGCGCGTAGATAAAAACTTCCAGTTATGAAGAAAGGTTGTTTCTTCGGAACGATTTGCGGCGCGGGCGGGCCGATTACTCCGCTAACCTGCGGTTCAACTCGGACGTGCCTTCGGC
>QLUN01000283.1 GCA_018725455.1 Chloroflexota bacterium | reverse complement strand
CTTCGATCATCAGGAATACGTAGGCCGGCCCGCTTCCGCTCACCGCGGTGGCCATATCGATATACTTCTCTTCGGTCACGTAGATTTCCTTGCCCAGAGCAGTGAGAATGGTTCGTGTCATGCCTTTCTGCTCCGAGTTTACTGCCTTGGTGGCAGTCCAGACACTGATTCCCTCACCTATCTGGGCAGGGGTGTTGGGCATAACCCGAACGATGCAATTGTGACCCAATTGCTGACTTAGCGTTTCGATTCTCGCTCCAGCAAGGATGGATAGCACCAACTGTCCGGGTTGAAGCTCACCTCGAAGACCATCGCTCACTTCAGGGAGGACCTGCGGCTTCACCGAAAGGACCACGATGTCCTTCCCTCGGATGGCCTGGCGATTCTCGGCCACCGCTTGAACTCCATGCCGTTCGGTCAGAACCCTGAGCCGACCCTGATCGACATCGCTTACTGTGATCGCCTGTGGTTCAGCTGAAGCCTGCCTGATCAGTCCGGATATCATGGCTTCCCCCATCATCCCACCCCCAATGAAAGCGATCTTCATGACTCACCCCTCTATATCCTGATAAATACTCTTGCTGTAGAGATGTTTGCAATGGGTAAATATCTCGGTAGCAAACTCTCTGGCTAACTCAGCGAACCTTCGGTCAAAAATCTCTTTTGGTGGAACATCGGACTCCGGGTAACCGTAAATCGCTGGAATCCTCCAGCTATCTAGAGTCCTTGATCCCACCACGATTACGGAAGTTTTCTCTCGAAACTCCGAGTCGGAGAACCTCTCCGATTCCACCAGTCCTACTAGTTCTTCGCTAACATCATGCAGCAGGCGAAATTTCTTATCATACAGTGCTAAGATACTCTTGAGAGAGAATTCAACCGAATCTTGATAGAACTCTATGCAACTCGGATAATCGCCTCGCTCAAGATATTCTGCTCCCAGGTTTCTACTTCGATAAGCCCGCAACATATATGCGCGCGATATTCGATGCTTAGTCCTCTTAGCCAAAGTTCCTCCCGCCTTTCGTTGAGTTTATCGAGTTCCTATTTCCCAAACATTTCTGATTTCCTCTTCCAGGTCAGCCGGGTTCGTCCTGGCACAAGCAACATCCCACTTGGTGACCACTATACTCCTCTTTCGTTCGCCTTTCATCAAGAGTATCTCAAAAGTGTCCTCATAGAAACTCTTTCCCCCGTTAGCGAGAACCTGAATATCCTTGTCTATCTGATGCGCAACCTGCTCCACTATCTCTCTTGCCTCTTCCCTCATACCTACGTTTACTTCCATGAAGCCTCCTTCTCGGTTAATTTTCCCGTTCCCCGAAAATGGCTCGGCCGATTCGCACTATGGTAGACCCCTCCTCAATGGCCACCTCAAAGTCGTCGGTCATCCCTATTGAAAGATGCTCCAGGCCTATCGAATCGCGCAGCTCTCTCAGGCGGCGAAAGACCGGTCGCACCTCCTCCGGATCGCTTGCCAGAGGTGCGATGGTCATCAACCCCTTAATCGCCAGATTGGGCATTCGCCCAATTTCCTTCGTCGCCTGCGGCACCTCCACGGTGGAAAATCCGCCTTTGGTGGCTTCGCCGGCTATATTGGCCTCCAGCAGTATCGGGATGATCCCTTTGGCGTGAAGGCTCAGGAATCTCGCCAGCCTCAGGGAGTCCACGCTCTGAATTATATCAAAAATCTCC
>QLUN01000282.1 GCA_018725455.1 Chloroflexota bacterium | reverse complement strand
CCTATTCAATATTTCAAGCGTGGGTCCAGTGCATCCCTCAGGCCATCACCGAAGAGGTTAAATCCCAAGACCGACAGCACTATGGCTAATCCCGGAAACGTTACAACATGGGGTGCAACCCTGATGAAATCCCTCCCCCGGCTCAGCATCGTTCCCCATTCTGGGGTTGGGGGCTGCGCCCCCAATCCCAGAAACCCGAGTCCGGCAGCCCAGAGGATTGCGGTAGCGATCTGCAGGGTTGATTGTACAATGATGGGTCCGAGGCAATTGGGCAGAATATGCCGGAAGATGATGCGCCAGTTGCTTGAGCCAATGGCCCTGGCTGATGAGACATATTCCAGCTCCCTGATGGAGAGCACCGAACCCCGGACTAAGCGCACGTAGATCGGGATAGAGACTATTCCAACGGCTATCATCACATTGCGCAAGCCCACTCCCAGAGTGGCGACGATGACAATCGCTAACAGTATTCCCGGGAAGGCAAGCATGATATCAATCAGCCTCTGGACTAATAAATCCGTTTTGCCGCCATAGTATCCCGAGATTGCCCCAACGGGAACACCAATAAGTACCCCGATGGCTACCGAGATCAGCCCGATGGACAAAGATATCCTTGCTCCATGGAGGATCCGGCTCAACATGTCCCGGCCTAACTCATCTCTGCCCAGCGGATACTCACGGCAAGGCCCCTGCAAAGCATGGCGCAGAGAAGCCGTGGTAGGGTCATGCGGAGCAATCCATGGAGCCAGGGCGGCGCAAACGATAAGGAGTAAGATGACCACCAGCCCCACCATTGCCATCCGGTTACGCTTCAAACGGCGTATAGCGTCCCGGAACTGGCTGGTCGGTTCAGACTCCTTTGCTTTTGCTACCGCGTTGCCTATTGCCATTTAGCCGCCCTACTCATAGCGTATTCTGGGATCGAGGAAAGAGTAGAGTATATCCACAAAAAGATTAATAAAAACGAAGGTTAGTGCAATCAACAAGACCGTGCCCTGAACTACGGGAAAGTCTCTGGCCATGATCGAGCCCACCATCAATCTGCCCACCCCGGGCCAGGCAAAGACAGTCTCGGTTATAACGGCGCCGCTCAAGAGGAGACCAAATTGAAGCCCGATGATAGTTACCACCGGGATTAAGGCGTTCTTCAGAGCATGCTTATACACGACGATCTGCTCTCTCAAGCCTTTGGCTCTGGCAGTGGTGATGAAATCTTGATGGAGCACCTCGAGCATGCTCGAACGGGTCATGCGGGCGATAATTGCTGTTGAAGCTGTGGCCAAGGTGATCGAGGGTAAGAGCAGATGCAATATAGTCCCACGTCCTGTTGCAGGAAGCCACCCCAGGATAACCGCAAAGAGCAGCATCAGCATCAACCCCATCCAGAAGACGGGCACTGAGACGCCAAACAGGGCAACGAGCATACTTGCATTGTCGAAGATGGAGTTTCGTTTCGTGGCCGAGATAACCCCGGCGACAACCCCGATGAGCGTGGCTATTGCCATAGCGGCTACGGCCAACTCCACAGTGTTGGGGAACCTGTCCCATATCTCTGTGGTTACCGGCCTTCTGCTGTGAGTAGATATCCCGAGATCCCCCTGGAGCAGCCGGCTCATGAATATGAAGTACTGAGTGTGCAGGGGTTTATCAAGGCCGAACTCTTCTCTGATCTGCTCGATAAATTCTGGAGTGGCATG